>NZ_CAUVXO010000017.1:16664-21599 GCF_963555865.1 Protofrankia sp. Cr1 | reverse complement strand
AACACCGCGGTTCCGTGGGTGGGCGACGAGGCCCGCGCGTGGTGACGCCTGGGTATGCGCCCGGCCCGTGCCGCGAGTCGCCCCGCCCTCACGCCGGCTGCCATGGCCGCCGCCATGAGGGCGGGATCCTGGGACCGGGTGACCGCGGATGCGAGCAGCACGGCGTCGCAGCCGAGTTCCATGGCCAGCGCCGCGTCGGAGGCGGTGCCGATCCCGGCGTCGAGGACGACGGGAACCTCGGCCTCGGCGACGATCAGCTCGATGTTGTGGCTGTTGCGGATTCCCAGCCCGGTGCCGATGGGCGCGCCCAGCGGCATCACCGCGGCGCAGCCGGTCTGTTGGAGCCTGCGGGCGAGCACCGGATCGTCATTGGTGTAGGGCAGGACGGTGAACCCGTCGGCGACCAGACGTTCGGCCGCGTCGAGGAGCTCGAGCGGGTCCGGTAGCAGCGTGTAGTCATCCGCGACCACCTCTAGTTTGATCCAGTCCGTTTCCAGCGCCTCCCGGGCGAGCTGCGCGGTCAGGACGGCCTCGTGGGCGGTGCGGCAGCCGGCGGTGTTCGGCAGTATCCGGACACCGCAACCGGCGAGCATGTCCAGTACCGACCCGGGTGTCGCGGTATCGACCCGTCGCATGGACACCGTGCACATGGCCGTGCCGGACGCCTCGATCGCCGCCGCCATGACGGCCAGGCTCGGCGCCCCACCGGTACCCATGATCAGCCGGGAAGCGAGCTCCTCGCCTGCGATGACCAGGATGTCGTCGGCCATGTCAACCTCCCTGGGTCGCGGTGAGAATCTCCACGTGCTGACCAGCGCGTAGCTCCAGCTCCGCCCATCGACTGCGGGGGGCCACAACGCCGTCGACCGCGGCGGCGGTTCCCCGGCCAGCCCCGGCCAGGTCCGCGATGAGCTGGTGCAGGGTGGTGCCGGCCGGTACCTGCATGGCTTCGCCGTTCACGGTGAGAGTCATCCGCCATCCTCCTCAGAACCTGGTCGGGGTTACCGCGGGCTCGAACCTGGCCGGGGTGAACGGTGTGACCTCGGCGGGCATGGCACCGTCGGCGAGCAGGCCGGCGATGGCATCCGCGGTCACCGGGGTGAGCAGCACGCCGTTACGGTAGTGGCCGACGGCCAGCACGAGCCCGGGCACCCGGGACGGACCGATGAGCGGTGCGTTGTCGGGCGAGGCGGGCCGCAGGCTGGTGCTCACCTCTTCGAGCTCGGCCTCGCCCAACCCCGGCACGAGGGCCTGGGCGTCGCGCAGGAGCTCGTACACGGCGCCGGCACGCGGGCTCAGGTCGAATCCGACCTCCTCGCTGCTGGCTCCGACCACGACCCGGCCGTCGCCGCGCGGCACCAGGTACACCGGGGCGCCACGGACCGAGCCCCGCAGCACGCAGGTAAGCAGGGGTGGCCCAACGGTCCGCAGCCGCAGCGTCTGGCCCTTGACCGGTCGGACCGCGGGCAGGGCCTCCGGTGGCAGCCCACCGATCCGGGCCGACCACGCCCCGGCGGCCAGCACGACTACCGGCGCTGTCAGGTCGGTGCCGTCGGCGAGCCGCAGCCCGACGACCCGACCACCGCGCAGCAGCCATTCCCGGGCGGCCACCCGGACCATGGTCGCCCCCTCCCGCTCGCATGCCCGCATCAGCGCGTGATGCAGAAGGCGGTTGTCGACCTGGTGGTCACCCGGCGCCGCCAGTGCCCCGACGAGCCCGCTCGCCGATGCCGGGACCCTGGCGCGCAACTGGTGTCGGGTCAGCAGCTCGGTCTCCAGACCCAGCGACCGCGCGAAGCCGTGGATGTCACGCAGACCGGCCATGTCCGCGGCGTCCCAGGCTGCCACCAGCGTCCCGCACCGCAGGTAACCGATGTCGCAACCACTGCTGCGTTCCAGCTCGTCGACGAAGGCGGGGTAACGCAGCGCAGAAGCCGTGTTCAGCTCAAGGAGCGGCCGCTCACCGTAGTGAAGCTCGGTGACGGGGGCCAGCATGCCCGCGGCAGTCCTGCTCGCGCCCGACCCCGGCGCGGGATCGACGATGGTCACCGACAGTCCACGTAGCCGGGCGCGCCACGCCACCCCAAGACCGATCACGCCTGCGCCGGCCACGATGACGTCCACGCCGGACGCTGCTGGACCCGATCTCCGGGCGCCGGCTCCGCCTGCCTGCATGAGCCTCCTTCTCCCGGGCAGCTTCTCCCTCGCAGCGTTGCGTCGTGCAGCTTTGCGTCGTGCAGCGTTGCGTCGTGCAGCCTGCCGTGCCGCGGTCAACCTCACCCGACACCGTCGGAGGCCCCGGATGCAAGTTTCGCCGTGAGGGGCACCGCAGGGCCGGTCAACCATTCTTACTGTGTGTAAACTGTCATGACTTTGTGTAGTGTCGGGGGTGACGCCACGTTGGGCGAACCGTGTGGGAAGGTGTCCGCCATGAGGTACGCGCCGGTTCCCGACCGGTCGGCGATACGGTCGATTGTGAGGTCGGCGGTGTGTCCGGCCGGGAGCACCTCGTCGGCCCGGGTTCTGCGGGCCACCACTGCGCTCGGTGCCACCGCCGCCGTGGCCTATGCCGCGCCCTCGGTGGCCACCCTGCGCCACCTGCGAACGCGCGTCGTGCCCGTCCTCGCCGGGGTTGGCGCGCCGGACCACGTGGCCTTGACCTTCGACGACGGCCCCGACCCGGCGTCCACCCCCTTGTTCCTCGACGTGCTCACCGAACTGGACATACGGGCCACGTTCTTCGTCCTCGGGACGATGGTGGAGCGGGCACCCGAGCTTGCCCAACGGATGGCGGAGGCCGGCCATGAGCTTGCGGTCCACGCCTGGGATCACCGGCCGATGCTGCTGCGGGGTCCACTGTCGACCTACCGTCAGCTCAAGCGCACCCGAGATCTGATCACCGCCGTCACCGGCCAGGAGCCGCGGTTTGCCCGGCCGCCGCACGGCATCCTGTCGGCCGGTTTCCTCTTCGCCGCCAGCAGGCTGCATCTCACGCCGGTGTTATGGACCGCCTGGGGCCGGGACTGGACCGCAACGGCTACGCCGCTGAGCGTCCTGGACACCCTCGCGCCCGATCTGCGCGGCGGCGGCACCATCGTTCTGCATGACTGCGACTGCACGTCTGCGCCACAGGCGTGGCGCAGCGCCCTCGGCGCGTTGCCGGAACTCGCCGCCCGCTGCCACGATCTGGGACTTCGGCTGGGTCCACTCGCCGAGCACGGCCTCGGTGCTTCGTGGTCGCCGGGCGACAGTGGCGTGGATCAAGGGGTGGGCCCGGCCCGCGCTCGCGGTGCGGACCGGGCTCCGCGGCGCGGGTGCCGGTGGTCTCAGGCGTCGGGGTACAGCGAGTAGCTCGGGAAGTTGCCGTACAGCCGCTCGGTCGGGTCCGCTCCGACGGTGACGGCGTGGACGAGGTGGTCGCCCCCGACAAAGGCACCCTTCCAGGACGCACCGCGGCCGCCGAACGGTTCGGCCCGGTCGCCGCGCGAACGTGGCTTGTTGATGCCCACCTTGAATGCGTGGATCTCACTGCTCAGCCGGCGGGCGAGCGCCTCGTCATCACAGGCCAGCGATGCCACCAGCGCACCGTTGGACGCGTTCATCGCGGCCAGCAGCTCGGCTTCGGAGTCGACCACCACGATCGTGTCCACCGGGCCGAACGGCTCGGCATGGTGCAGCGCGCAGGACGGCGGGGGAGCGAGGATCGTCACCGGGGGTACATAGGCGGCCGTGTCCTGCCCGGGGATGAATGCGCCGTCTGCGATCGCTCCCCGGTACAGCGGAACCCCGCCCTTGGCGATCGCCTCGTCGACCTTGCCGGCGAGCTCGGCGGACTTCTCCGCGGTGATGACGGGCCCGAAGTCGATCTCGGGCAGGGGATCGTCGTCATGCGCGACGGCCAGCGGATGGCCGAACCGCACCGAGGAGACCACGGGCAGGTAGGCGGCGAGGAACTGATCGAAAAGCTGGCGCTGGACCACATAGCGGGGATAGGCGGTGCACCGTTGCTTGCCGTATTCGAAGCCCTTCCGCAGATGCGCGGCAAGCAGATCCCACTGGGAGAACTCCCAGATACCCCAGGCGTTGAGGCCTTCCTGCTCGAGGAAGTGCCGCTTGCCCGTGTCCACCAGCGCGGCCGCGACCTGGCCGCCGGTGGAGCGTCCACCGACGAAGGCCAGAGCGCCGATCTCCGGTGCCCGCACCAGCGCGCCCGACAACCGGGAGCCGGACCCGGAAACCAGGGCCACCGGCAGGCCCTCGCGCCGCGCCAGGGCGCAGGCGAGCGTGAGGCAGGCGGCACCGCCGTCCGTCGGGGTCTTCGCAATTGCCGCGTTGCCGGCCAGAACCTGGACCAGCATCGCGTGCATGAGCACGCTCATCGGGTAGTTCCAGCTGGCGATGTTGCTGACCGGCCCGGGTAGGGGGGTGCGGCCGGCCAGCATCGCGTCGATCTCCTCGACGTACCAGCGGACACCGTCGATGGCCCGGTCGACGTCCGTGCGGGCCAGCCGCCACGGCTTGCCGATCTCCCACACCAGCAGCAGGGCGAGCAGATCACGGTGGCTGTCCATGGCGTCCAGCGCGGCGCTCACCCGCATCTTGCGGTCGGCCAGCGGGACGTCCCGCCATCGTTTGTGGTCGTCCAGCGTCGCGCGGATGGCCTCCCGGGCCTCCTCGGGTTCGATCATGGGTGGTCCGGTGATGGGTGATCCGTCGAGCGGTGTGACGCTGCGCAGGGGTTCACCGGTCCGGCGCCACTGACCGCCCCACAGATTGCGCAGCCGGTCGTCGGCGAACGCCTCGGGGGCGACCTGCGTGCACCGGGTGTAGGCGTCCGACCATGCGGTGCCGGGTTTGAGATGCAGCCGGGGTGTGCTGAGTGAGGATGCGACCATGGGGTCAGGTTGCCTTTGATCGGCTCCAGGCGCCACTAGG
>NZ_CAUVXO010000017.1:13382-16062 GCF_963555865.1 Protofrankia sp. Cr1 | reverse complement strand
TCCAGAGTCCTGCCCCGCGATGGTTCGGGTCCGAGGGGACGCGAGCTGGACACGCACAATGTTACTTAGCGTAGCGCCATGGTGGGCGCGGGTGCGGGAGCCCCGGGATCGGACCCCGTTGGCCCACCCGCTGCGGCGCGCACGATACGTCCGGTTCGGGGTTGATGAATCACCACGTTCGCGGGTAAGATCATAGTGTGTCGCTGGCGGTGCGATGGGGCGGCGGCGCGTACCATTCCGATATGTCGGAAGCGGTGTCCGTGCGCGACTCGATCAGCACCGGCAGGAAGACTCGGCTCTACGTAGGACCACCGTCACATAGAGTGGGCACATGGGTCGATCGCATCTCGTCCGTCCGGTGGCAGGTCGTCGTCGAACCTCCCGTGCCTGGTAGTTCCGATCTCTGATGGTCAGCGTCCTGCCGCCGGTGGCGCCTCAGCCCGAACCCATCCGGGTGCTCGTTGTTGACGATCACGAGCTGTTTCTGCAGGGGTTGGAGACCGTTCTCGATCTTGAGGAGGACATCACGGTCGTCGGTCGCGCCGCCGACGGCCGGCAGGCTGTCGTGATCGCAACGGGAACCACTCCGGACATCGTCCTGATGGACGTCCGGATGCCGCACCGCGACGGTATTGATGCGGCGGGCGCCATCAAGCGGGAAGTGCCGACCGCGAAGATTGTGATGTTGACGGTCAGTGATGACGAGTCCGACCTGTTCGAAGCGATAAAGGCCGGTGCGGTCGGTTATCTCCTCAAATCGATACCTCCACACGAGGTTGCGGGTGCAGTCCGTGCCGTGCACAACGGACTGAGCCTGATCAGCCCTTCGATGGCGTCGAAGCTGATGGTCGAGTTCGCCACCCTGGCGCGCGGATCGGACGACCGGCCGAGCCGGGTACCCGCGCCGCACCTCACCGCCCGCGAACTGGAGGTCCTCAAGCTGGTCGCGGGGGGTCGAGCGAACCGGGAAATCGCGCGCAAACTGTTCATCAGTGAGAACACAGTGAAGAATCATGTCCGTAATATTCTGGACAAGCTGCAGCTTCATTCGCGTATGGAGGCGGTCATGTACGCCGTGCGCCAGGGCCTCTTCGAGATCGACTGATCCCCCCCGCGCCGGTCGGTGGACCGGGCCACGCAGTGGCGCGGGCATTCTTGGGGGACATGTGTCAGGCCATGTTGCGTGGGTCAGCGGACCTTGTCAGGGTGTCGGTTGTCAGCGGCGTCCGGTCGCGGAGGGTCGGTGGCCACCCGCGCCGCGTCGGGTTCCGCCGTGTCGAGTCCCATCGTGTCGATCTTCGAGAGGGTCATGCCCAGTCCCGATCTACCCGGTCATAGTCCGACGCCTGCCCCGGAGCGAGCCGACCTGGGCAGGCTGCGATGACAGAGTGGCTCCTTGTCCTGCTCAGTGTCGTCCTGGTGGTGATCTGCGGGGTCTTCGTCGCCGCGGAGTTCGCCATGGTGACGGTTGACCGTTCACGCGTGACGCGCGCTGCCGACGCGGGTGACAGGCGGTCGGCCGGTGTCCTGTCGGCCCTCGCGAATCTTTCGACCCAGCTGTCCGGAGCGCAGCTGGGGATCACCATCACCAATCTGGCGATCGGTTTCCTCGCCGAACCGGCGATCGCGGGCATCCTCGACGGGCCACTGGAATCCCTCGGCGTACCCGGGGGAGCGGTCCGGGGCGTCGGCGGGACGATCGCCCTGGCGCTCGCCACGGCCACAACGATGATCTATGGCGAGCTGGTGCCGAAGAATCTGGCGGTTGCCCGTCCGCTGCCCACCGCTCGCGCGGTACAGGGGTTCGCGCGAGGCTTCAGCCGCGTGACCGGCTACCCGATCCGCCTCCTCAACGGAACCGCCAACGGCCTGCTGCGTCGGATGGGCATCGAGCCCCAGGAGGAGCTCGCCTCTGCCCGATCCGCGCAGGAGCTGTTCTCCCTGGTGGGTAGGTCCGCGGAAAAGGGCACACTCGCGCCGGAGACCGCGACGCTGTTCCAGCGTTCGTTGGCGTTCGGGGGCAAGCAGGCGGCGGACGTCCTGACTCCCCGGGTCCGGATGCGTACCGTCCAGGTCGACGACCCGGTCGGCGAGGTCATCGTCATGGCCCGCCGGACCGGGCACTCCCGTTTTCCGGTGGTCGGCCAGGGTCTCGACGACGTCGTCGGTCTCATCCACGTCAAGCACGCCGTTGCGGTCGGGGAGGAGGACCGGGAAACGGTGACCGTCGGCGACGTCATGATTGATCATCTGGTCGTACCGTCCACGATGGAACTCGACCCGCTGCTGGAGACCCTGCGCCGCGGCGGCCTGCAGCTGGCGGTTGTCATCGACGAGTTCGGCGGAACGGACGGTCTGGTCACCATCGAGGATCTGATCGAGGAGCTCGTCGGCGATGTGGTGGACGAGCACGACCGGGTGGGCGCGCACGCGCAGCGGCGTAAGGACGGAACATGGCTGCTGTCCGGTCTGCTCCGCGTTGACGAGGTTGTGCAGACCGTCGGCGTGCGGTTGCCGCTGGACGACGCCTACCAGACCCTCGGGGGTCTGATCGCAGACAGGCTCGGCCGGCTGCCCGTCACCGGCGACATCGTCGATGTCGACGGCGTCAGTCTGACCGTCCAGCTGATGGACGGTCGCCGGGTGGACCGTGTCCACCTGGCTCTTCCGCCCGGGCACC
>NZ_CAUVXO010000017.1:0-12953 GCF_963555865.1 Protofrankia sp. Cr1 | reverse complement strand
CGCACCAGGGTCGGCACAGCCCGGGCATGATGGACGCGGTGCGGTGAGCAACCCGGTCGCCGTCTGCCTCGCCGTCGTTCTGTTGCTCCTCAACGCGTTCTTCGTGGGTGCCGAGTTCGCGTTGATCTCGGCCCGCCGGAGCGCCGTCGAACCGGTGGCACAGAGCGGATCCACCCGCGCACAGACCACCCTGCGGGCGATGGAGGACGTTTCGCTGATGCTGGCCGGTGCTCAACTGGGTATCACGATCTGCACCCTGGGGCTGGGGTCACTCGGGGAACCCGCGGTTGCCCACCTGTTGGACGGTCCGTTCGCATCGGTCGGGCTGTCCGACGCCCCCCGGCATCTGATCGCGTTCGCCGCATCCATGATCATAGTGGTGTTCCTGCATGTCGTCATCGGCGAGATGGTTCCCAAGAACATCGCCTTGGCCGGGCCGGACCGAAGCGCTCTGCTGCTCGTCCCACCGCTTGTCGGTGTCGTCCGGTGTCTGCGGCCGGCGATCGTCGGTTTGAACATGACCGCCAACCTCAGCCTGCGGCTCCTGCGGGTGGCTCCGCGGGACGAGGTTGCCAGCGCCTTCACCCGCGACGAGGTCGCCGCCTTCGTCGAGGAGTCCCGGCGCGAGGGCCTGCTCGATGCCGACCAGCACGGCCTGCTGTCGGGGGTGCTCTACCTCGACGAGCGCAACGCGCGCAGCGTCCTGCTTCCCGTCGACAACTGGAGACGGTCCCGGCCGGCGCGACCCCACGTGACGTGGAGGCACTCGCCGCCCGGACCGGCTTCTCCCGCTTCCCGGTCCAGGACTCCTCCGGTGCGCTCACCGGATACCTGCATCTCAAGGACGTCCTGGAAACCAATCCGGGGAAGCGGTCGGCGCCGATCCCGGCGAAGTGGGTACGCCCGCTCGCCCGGGTCGGTGTGGACGACAGGCTCCAGACGGTGCTCTCGACGATGCAGCGCAGCGGAGCACACCTGGCCCGGGTCACCGACCGGGACGGAACGATTCTTGGGGTTGTGGCGCTGGAGGACGTCCTGGAAGAACTTGTCGGCGACATTCGCGACGAGGACCAGCCAACGTCCAAAGGGTGATCATCTGTGGTGACCGAGACGTGGATCGTCTCGCAAGAAGAGTTGTGCACGATGTAATCGTGTACGCTTTGGTTGCGGCTGTGCAGCTGCCGCAACCATCAGCTCTTCATAACGGAGGTACCGACCGTGGCAACCATCCGCACCGCTCGTACGGCTTGGGAAGGCAATCTGACTGACGGCGGTGGCACCGTCACCTTCGCCTCGTCCGAGATCGGAGACTTCCCCGTTTCGTGGCCAGCGCGTGCTGAGGCGCCCAACGGTGTCACCAGCCCGGAGGAGCTGATCGCGGCTGCCCACTCGTCCTGCTTTTCCATGGCGCTCTCGCACGGCCTGACCGGGGCGGGCAATCCACCGCGCCGCCTTGAGACCCAGGCGGACGTGACCTTCCAGCCGGGTACCGGTATCACCGGCATCCACATCACCGTCCGTGGTGACGTGCCCGGTGTTGATGACGCCGGGTTTGTCAAGGCTGCGACGGAGGCCAAGGCGAACTGCCCGGTGAGCCAGGCACTGGCGGGCACGACCATCACCCTCACCGCTGGCCTGTTCTGACGGTCCTTCACTCCGGCTACCGCGGAGCGCGGCTGGCAGCCTCCTGGCGCGTCCATGTGCGCCGGGAGGCCGCATGGTCGACTGACGTGCTGGTGCCCCGGGTGCTGGTGGGATGGGACCATGGGCCATGACCAGCCGGGACGCCGTGACCAGCCGGGACGCTGTGACCAGCCGGGACGCCGTGACTAGCCGAGACGCCGTGACTAGCGGCGACAGTGACGCGGTTGCCCAGACCGGTGACAGACAGCGGGAGTTCTCGCTGCGCCTGGACGACCAGCTCTGCTTCGCGTTGTATGCGGCATCGCGCGCCGTGACGGCTGTCTACCGGCCTGTGCTCGACCGGCTCGGCCTGACCTATCCCCAGTATCTGGTCATGCTTGTGCTCTGGGACCACGAGACGAGCTTGGTCAAGGATCTGTGCGCCGCGCTGGCGCTGGACTACGGCACGCTCTCACCGCTGCTCAAGCGGCTGGAGTCGACCGGTCTCCTGCGACGCGAGCGGCGCGTTGACGACGAGCGCTCCGTCCAGGTCACCCTGACCGAGACGGGCGCCGCTCTGCGGGAGAGGGCTCGAGCGGTGCCAGCCGTCATCGGCGGCGCCATGAGCCTGTCCGATGACGAGTTCGTTGCTCTGCGTACCGCTCTGCGTAGCCTCACCGCCGCGGTTACCGCCACGGCAGAGGCCCGATAGCGGCATCACGGAGTTCGCGTCACAGCGCACGCATAACAGCAGCTTGTTACGTGGGGTGAGTGACGGGACTTGAACCCGCGACACCCGGGACCACAACCCGGTGCTCTACCAGCTGAGCTACACCCACCACGTACCAGAAGCGTGCCCCTTCAGCGCGCGTAGTCGACCGCGCACCCGCGGTCGACCTGCACAACTTTCCAGGACCTGGCTCATAGTACCGGTCGATCCCTCCTTCTGGCCACGAGGATTGCAGTGTCCTGGCCGCGATGACGCCGGTGTCTCCAGGGGCCGCCAGTGGCCTTCAGGTCACGTCTTCAGGTCACGTCCGGGTCGGTGTCAACCCGGATCTCCCGTGCCACCGCCCGGGCAGACTCGCTGGTGGGCCCCGGTTGCGGCACAAAGATGGCTTTCCGGTAGTAGCGCAGCTCATCAATGCTTTCGCGGATGTCGGCGAGCGCGCGGTGGCCGCCGCGCTTGGGCGGCGCCGCGTAGTAGGCCCTGGGGTACCAGCGCCGCGCGAGTTCCTTCACCGTGGACACGTCGACCATCCGGTAGTGCAGGTAGCTGTCGAGGGTCGGCATGTACCGAGCGAGGAAGCCGCGATCCGTGGCGATCGAGTTGCCGCACAGGGGCGCCTTGCCCGGGTCCGGAACCTGCCGCCGGACGTAGTCCAGTACCTGCTCCTCGGCTTCGGCCAGGGTCAGGGTCGAGGCCCGTACCGCATCGGTCAGACCCGAGGCGGTATGCATTTCCTGGACCACGGCTTCCATCCCGGCCAGCGCGGTCTCCGGTGCGGACACAACCACGTCCACGCCCTCGCCAAGGATATTAAGTTCACTATCGGTAACTAGACATGCGACTTCCAGTAGAAGGTCGGAGGCGGCGTTGAGCCCGGTCATCTCACAGTCGATCCAGACGAGGCGATCCATATCTGGTTGACCATAGGGTCTCCCGATCGGGACGTCACGCGGGGACCTAGCCGGGGGCGGACCGCTGGGGTGCCGGGTTGGCGAGCTGGAACGTCACGGAGACGGGCGGCACCGACCGCTGGGTCGCTGTGGCCGTGAGGACGTACTGCCCGTTCGCGAATCGCGTGGTGTTCCACGGCGCGTCCTGCGGAGTGAACAGGAACGGTGGCCCGGTGGCCGTGTAGGACGTCGAGACGGGCCCGGCCAGGTTGAACAGGATCGTGCCGGGCGAGCCGGAAACCACGAGTTCGATCTGAACGACTCCGCTCACCACGGCACCCTGCACGGGCCCGCTCACGACGCTTCCCGAGATGATGCCGGCGAAGCCCACCAGGGTCGGACCCGCCGTCGAGCCGGCACCGGTTCCGCCGACGGCGGCACGGCTCGGCACGGCCGAGGGTCTACCGGGCGACCTCGGGATGACCGGCCGGGCACTCGCGTCGGAGCCGGTCGGGGTGGGGGCCGTCGCACCGCCTGCCGGCCCGGATCCGGCGGCGATGAGTGTCCCGTCCCCAGCGGGCGGTTCTGGATGATGCTGATACCACAGCACCAGGACGGGCATCAGCGCGAGCGCGGCTGCGAACATCAGGATGCCGAGCCCACCCCGCCTCACCAGTCCCACCGGCCGGTGTGCCCTTTCCATCCGTCTGCCCGATTAGTAACAAGCTGACCATATCGCCAGAAGGTGTCCAGGCGATGGGAGGCTTCCCGGGAAGACCCACGTGAAGGGGCCCTGTGGCGCCGTGCCCGCGCGAGTGCGGGCACGGCGACCACATGGAGTGGCAGTGGCGCTGGTCGCCAGCTCACGGATCGGATCTCGCTGACTGCGCAACGGCCCGGCGGACCCGGGCCGTTGCGCAGTCAGCGACGCCGGGCCGGGCGCCCCGGTGGTCGGGCCGTCAGCCGGCGGCGACCATGGGTGTCACGGGGGCGCCGACGGCTTCGGAGCCGGCCTGCTGCTCGCAGGCGCTCTTGCCGCAGGAAATCCGGTCGACTGCAGCTGCGGTCCACAGCCCAGACGGTAGCGGTCCAGGCGACCGGCAGGGCCGGTTGTCACAAACCCTTAACCTTACCGGCGGCGTGTCGGGCACCGGCGGGTCCCCCCGTCCGAGGGACCGTCCCGTTATCGCCGGGTGGTGGCACCGGCCGGTGATGACGACCGGTGATAACGACCGGTGTTGCCGGTCGCTCCTCGCCGCCATGACGAACCGTGCACGGTGGGTGATTGCTTGACACCTACCGCGGCTCTGACAGTCTGCACATGCCGGACGCCCTCGAGGGCCCAAGGGCGCGCGACGATCGTCAGATCGCGCGCCCGCAGGCCGTAGTCCCCGGAGCGCTAACGCGGAGGTCAGGTCATGAGCACGCACGACCACTACGTCATGCCGGCCGGTGGTGCCACCTGGGATGTGCCGATGGCCGGTGCCGCGCGTTTTTCCTGGGAGTACGACGAAGGCCGCGCGCGGCTGTTGGAGCTCTACCAGAAGGGCAAGGACAGACAGTGGGACGCCGCGACCAGGATCGACTGGTCGGCGGAGGTCGACCCCCACCGTCCGCTCGGACTTGCGGACGAGACGATTCCCATCCACGGTCTCCCGGTCTGGGAGAAACTGGGCGAGCGGGACCGCGGCGAGCTGCGTCAGCATCTGGCGGCATGGCAGTTCAGCCAATTCCTGCACGGCGAGCAGGGCGCGATGATCTGTAGTGCCCGGATCGTCGAGTCGGTACCGGACATGGATGCGAAGTTCTACGCCGCGACCCAGACGATCGATGAGGCGCGGCACGCCGAGACCTATGCCCGCTTCCTGACGGAGAAGGTCGGTGTGGTCTATCCGATCAACTCCGAGCTGCGGTCGCTGCTCGACTCGACCCTTACCGACAGCCGATGGGACATTCCGTACCTGGGCATGCAGGTGCTCATCGAGGGGCTCGCCCTCGCCGCGTTCGGGGTGCTGCGCGATGCCACGTCCGCCTCGCTGCCGAAGCAGATTCTCGCGTATGTGATGCAGGACGAGGCTCGGCACGTGGCGTTCGGGCGACTGGTCCTACGTGATTACTATTCGCAGCTCAGTAGTCGGGAACGCGCGGAACGCGAGGAATTCGTCGTCGAAAGCTGCTGGCTGATGCGTGACCGGCTGCGGGGCGCCGAGGTGTGGGAAATCTCGGCTTCGACGTGGCCGAGTGTCTTGCGGCGGTCGAGACCTCCAGCTACATGCGGGCATTCCGCAAGCTGCTGTTCAGCCGGATCGTGCCGTGCGTCCGGGACATCGGTCTGTGGGGGGAGAAGGTCCGCGACGCCTATGCGCGGATGGGTGTCCTGGACCTCTGCGACCTCGATCTGGCGGAACTGATGAACAGGGACGAGGACATCGCCGACAGCCTCGACCGGGCGCGGGCCGACGAGATGGGGCTGATGGCGCGCAGGCTGCAGGTGGAGCAGACGATCGCTTCCGTGCTCTGACCGCCGGGACCGAGGGCTGGTGCGGTGTCGGGTGGGTGGGTCGGGAAGCGATCGGGGCGATCCGGAGTTATCCTTACCTATAGTTGCTCCAGCAACGTTCGACCCGTGAGATGTGCCAGGAGGACCGCGATGCCTGCCGTGACCGCCGCCGATCCGACCAGTCTGCCGCGCCTGAGCGCGCCCCTGCCCGGTGCCGTGGACCGCCCGGTCCGTTCGGTGACGACCGCGCCATCGGGCCACGAGGGTGAAGGCTTCCCCGTGCGCCGCGCCTTTGCCGGTGTCAGCCTGGTAGATCTCGATCCCTTTGTTCATATGGATCAGATGGGTGAGGTCGAGTACGCCCCTGGCGAGCCGAAGGGCACGCCATGGCACCCTCACCGTGGCTTCGAGACCGTCACATACATGATCGATGGGACGTTCCAGCACCAGGATTCCAACGGTGGGGGTGGCGTCATCACCGATGGCGCGACCCAGTGGATGACAGCAGGCGCGGGAATCCTGCACATCGAGACTCCACCCGAACAGCTCGTCGTCAGCGGTGGGCTCTTCCACGGCATCCAGCTGTGGGTGAACCTGCCGGGGCGCGACAAGTTCAGCCCGCCGCGGTACCAGAGCATCGAAGGCGACCGGGTCAGCCTCGTCGCGTCGCCGGACGGCGGGGCGCTGCTGCGGCTCATCGCCGGTGATGTCGCCGGCCATCGCGGTCCCGGCTCGACCCATACCCCGATCGCTGTGGCGCACGCGTCGGTGTCCCCGGGCGCTGCGCTGACGGTCCCGTGGCCCTTCGACTTCAACGCGCTGACCTACATCCTCGCGGGTTCGGGACGGGTCGGCGGTGACGGGTCATCCGGTCCGCGCCGGACAGCTTGCCGTGTTCGGGCCCGGTGACCACCTGACGCTCGCGGCCGACGACCGCCAGTCCGGGGTGAGCCCGATGCTGGAGGTCCTGCTGCTCGGCGGGCGGCCCATCCGCGAGCACGTCGAGATGTACGGGCCGTTCGTGATGAACACCCGCGACGAACTGCGCCAGGCTGTGGAGGATTATCAGGCCGGACGTTTGGGCGTCATCCCCGCGAATGCCCTCATGCCCCATCGCGTCGTCGACCGTTCCGGCTGAGGCGCTCGGCGCCGCCGGACCCTCGAGACCCTCGGGGCCTTCGAGACCCCTCGGGGCCTGCGGACGGGCCGATCAGGGCGTGGCCCAGGACTGGATCGCGCAGCGCCGGGTAAAGGTCGAGCAGCTACCGCAGTGATCCACGCAGACGCCGCTACCAGCCGGGCCACAGGTGGCGCGATCGCGGAGGTCCCCGAAGCCCCGGTCCGATTGGTGGGTCATCGGTGGCGAATAGGGCCCAGAGTGTCAGAATGTGCCCCGCCGGCCTGATCGTGGGGGGATGACCGCTTGACGACTTCAGTTCATGCCGCTCGCCGATTGCGGATGGTCCGCGTGGCACGATGGGTGCTCCTGGCGGCCGCGGTGTTTTTCGCCATCACGACCGTCGCCGGCCTGCGCGACAGCTCGATCGCGATCAACGAGGTTGATCGATGGCTCGGCAACGGTTTCAGCGCGGCGGCGGGAACCATGTGCCTGGCGCGGGCCATTCTGGTGCGAGGCGAACGGGCCGCGTGGGTCGCGATCGGGATCGGTCTTCTGTTCTACGGTGCTGGAACGGCGTACTTCACAACGCAGGTAGCCGATCGCAATCCGCAACCATCCCCGTCGCCGGCCGACGTCGGCTGGTTGGTATTTTATCTCGCGACATATATTTCTGTGATTCTCCTGCTACGCAAACGGGTGTCCCGCTTTCATCCCAGTGTCTGGTTGGACGCCCTGGTAGGGGCCCTCGGCGTGGCGGCACTTGCCAGCGGTCTGGCCGCCGGGGCCATCGGTAAGGTCCGGGCGACCAGCATGTCGGCGGTCGGCTTGAACCTCGCCTATCCCCTTGCCGACCTGATGCTGCTCGTACTTGTGGTGAGCGTGTTCGGTCTGCTGGGCTGGCGACTGGAACGGGTCTGGTACCTCCTCGGTGGCTCGTTGATCGGTTTTGCGGTGGCCGATACGATCGTTGTCGGTGAGGTTGCCAGCGGTCACTACTCCGCGGGCGGACCGGTCGAGGTGCTGTGGGCGTTGGCACTGGTACTGCCTGCGTACGCCGCCTGGCAACGGCCACCGCGGGAGAAGACGGAGGGTCTCACCGGGTGGGGCGTACTGGCCATCCCGGCGATCTTTGCGATAGCTGCGCTCGCGCTCCTGGTTTTCGGCGCTGCGGTGCAGCGCCTGCCGCCCGCGACGGTCGCGCTCGCCGCTGCCACCGTTCTGGTCGCGCTGGTACGGACCGGGATCACCTTCGCCGAGGTCCGCCAGCTCGCTGAGACCAAGCTGCAGGCCCGGACCGACGAGCTCACCGGCCTGGCCAACCGTCGTGCCTTTTTCGAGCGCCTGGACGGGCTGGATGTCAGCGCCAATCGCGGCGCCCGTCGGTTCGCGCTACTCGTGCTCGATCTCGACCGTTTCAAAGAAATCAACGATTCCCTTGGCCATCCTGTCGGCGATGATCTGCTGAAACTCGTCGGGCGCCGGATCGCGGCGGCATTGCGCCCGGCGGACCTGCTGGCCCGCCTCGGCGGAGACGAGTTCGCCGTCATCCTGGAGGATGCGGACGCGGCGGTCGCCAAGATGGTCGCCGAGCGGGTGCTCACGGCGCTGCGGGACCCCTTCGATGTGGGTGCGGTCACCCTGCACGTGGACGCGAGCATCGGGGCCGCGCTCCACCCGGACGACGCGGTCACCGCGAGCGTCCTGTTGCAGCGGGCGGATGTCGCGATGTATGCGGCAAAGTCCGCCCGTTGCGGGGTCGAGTACTACCGGCCTGGCGCGGACGTGCACACCCCAGACCGGCTCGACGTCATTGAGGCGCTGCGAGGCGGGCTCGGCGATGATCAATTGCGGGTCCATTACCAGATGAAGGTCGACCTGCGTACGGGTAGCTGCCACGGGGTGGAGGCGCTCGTACGATGGGAACATCCCACCAAGGGCCTCCTCCAGCCCGATGTCTTCCTGCCCTTGGCCGAGCACACCGGGCTGATGCGTCCGCTGACGCTGGAGGTCCTCGGGCTTGCGCTGGGGCAGTGCCGCCGGTGGTGGGACGTCGGCCTGGACATCGGTGTAGCGGTCAACCTCTCCGCGTCCAATCTGCTCGACACGGGATTCCCAGCCGAAGTCGCGGATCTCCTTGAGCTGCACGGGCTGCCCGCGCGGGCGCTCGAGTTCGAAATCACCGAAACAGCGCTGATGCTCGACCGGATCCGCACCGCGGCCGTCCTCACAACTCTGCGCGAGATGGGAATCCACATCGCCGTGGATGACTATGGGACGGGATACTCGTCCCTGTCCTACCTGCGGGAGCTCCCGGTGGATGCGCTCAAAATGGACAAATCGTTTGTCGTGCACCTGGAATCCGATCCGGTGGCAGCGGCGATCGTGCAGTCCACGGTCGGGCTTGCCCACTCCCTCGGCCTGCGTATCGTCGTGGAGGGAGTCGAGACCGAGACTGCGATGCGGCGCCTGACCGAGTTTGGCTGTGATCTGGCCCAGGGCTTCTACCTGGGCTGTCCGCAGCCCGCCGACGAGCTGACGCCGCTGCTGTGGCGTCGGCACAACCACCGGTCGCCAGCCGGATCCACCGCGTTATCCGCAGGATCGTCGCAGTCGCAGTCGCAGTCGCAGTCGCAGTCGGTGGGTCGGGCGGGCACGGCTGCCCGGGTGGCGCAGCCGGCCGAACCTGTCCGCACGGGTCGCACGTGGACCTGACCGGTCGGCCTGAGCCGCCGGGACCGTCGCCGTGGGACGGGCTGCCAGAGAAGGATCATGCCGAGCCGGCTGAGCCGGTCGAATTACCCGTCGCGGTCGGGGGTGTGCTCACCCCGGCCACGCTCGTCGGGGCATACCGGCGGGGGCTCTTCCCCTTCCCGGTTCCGGTCGACGATCCGATCGAGGTCGCGGACACGCACCGCCGATTGGCCACCGCTGTTGCCGACGGGCGAGTCTTCAACCTGTCCGGGGACGGCCCGCCGGATCTCGACTTTCCCTGGTGGTGTCCGGACCCACGGGGGGTGCTGCCCGTCGGCGCGGTGCACGTGTCCGACTCGTTGTTCCGACGGATGCGCGCGTGTGCGTGGACCACCACCCTGGATGAGGCGTTTGCCGAGGTCGTCCGCGGATGCAGCCGGGGCGGCCGACCCACCTGGATCACGCCTGAGCTCGCGGACGCCTACCGTGATCTGCATCGGCTCGGCTGGGCGCACAGCGTCGAGGTGTGGCAGGGCGAGGACCTCATCGGAGGCATGTTCGGTGTGCTCGTCGGTGCCGCCTTCATGGCCGAGTCCATGTTCCATGTGCAGACCGATGCGTCCAAGGTTGCGTTGGTCGACTTTGACGTGCGGTTCGTGCAGGCTGGCGGTCGGCTCATCGACGCGCAGTTCGTCAGTGCGCACGCTGGTTCCATGGGCGCCGTCGAGATCCCGCGCGAGCGGTTTCTGGCGGTTCTACGCGACGTGCGGGACACCGACGTGCGGCTCGTCCGTGACCGGATGCCCGTGACACGCCTGGTCGAACGCGCGCGAGCGGCCCGGCGGGCTCGGCGTTCCATGGCGGTTCCGCCTCCGGCCGCGCGCGGAGAGCAATGATCGCGCGGCCTTCGGTTGGGCGTGCCCAGGTGGATCGATCTACCCGATCGGGGACTGCGCAGCGGGTGCGCAGCGGGACGCCGGCACGCTGGGCGCGACTTGCGGGCCCGGGAACATTGCGGCGATCTCGGCGAGCACCGTCAGTAGATGCGCGATTTCTTCGTCGGTGTTGGCTGCGGTGACCTGGATACGGACCCCGACGTCGGCCCGGGGCACTACCGGATAGGGCGCCATGGTGACGTAGATCCCACGGTTGAACAGGTGGATTCCAATGGCATCCGTATCTTCGGGGGTACCGATCGGTACTTCGATGATCGGCGTCCCGGACCGGTTCAACGTCCGTAACCCGAGCTGGGCCAGCCCGTCGAGAACACGGGCGGTTTTGCGATGAAGATCGGCTCGGATGCTGTCGCCCCGCGCGGCGTTGAGGCGGAAGCCGGCCTGCACGGTGGCGAGGGAGGCAACTGGCGACGGCCCGGAGAAGGTGTACGGCGCGGCGGTCACCTTGAGGTGGTTCTTCACCGTGGTCGGGCAGGCGATGAACGCCAGCAGTGACGAGTAGGCCTTGGAGAAGCCGCCCACCAGGATGAGTCCGTCGTAGGTCTCCCCGACATGACGGACAATGGCGTTGCCGTGCAAGCCGTACGGGCTGAGTTCGTCCGCACTGCGCTCACCGAGGACACCGAAACCGTGGGCGTCGTCGACGTAGAGGATCGCGTCGTTTGCGCGGGTGACCGTCAGCAGTTCGGCCAGGGGGGGCGCATTGCCGGTCATGCTGTTAACGCCGTCGATACACACCAGTCTCGGGTAGTGGGGGCACGTCCGCAGCAGATCCTCCAGCTGGCCGGGGTTCTCGGCGTCGAACTGCTGCAAGGTCGCGCCTCGTGCCTGTGCCATCGCAGCGCCGTCGTAGACCGTGCGGTGCGCACGTCGGTCGAGGAAGACCGAACCCTCCCCGGCGAGAACAGGAATGGCCGAGATGTGGATGTGTGTGATCGTGGGAATCGTGAGGCTGTCCTCGGTGCCGAGGAGCGCGGCAAGTTCTTCTTCAATCTCGGCGAACGGTCGTGGATAGGCGATCATTCGCGACCAGCTCGGATGGGTACCCCATTTGGCCAGGTATTCCGGTACCGCTGCAATGATCTCCGGATTCACATCGAACCCGAGGTAGTTGCAGGACGCGAAGTCCGCAAGCCAGTGGTCGCCGATGCGAATCCGGCGTCCGTCGATCTCGTCGACGACGGAGTCCACCATTGGATGGGTGTTTCGTAGCCCGGCGAGCTCCGCCAGGGGGCCCAGCGGACGACCCAGTATCCGATCGTAGGGTCCCGGCGGGTCTGGCGAAGCCTGGCGTGTGGACAACCGCCCCGGAGTCTTGGACAACGCCCCTCCTCGAAAGATGAGGGTTCCACGCTACGGCGCAACTTTCGCACATGGTGTTGTTTTTGAGTATTTACCAGCGGACTCGCGGGTCATCCGACTCAGTGGTTACTTCAGGCAAATGTAATTTTACTGATAGTTAGAACTAAATATGCTAATTATGCATAAATAGCGCATAGTATTCTGATCATGTCAGAAATATCATGGACCATGCCCAACCGGAGTACGGCTCGCCTGCCACAGGTCGCGGCGTACGCCGGTTGGGTCTTCCCGTGATGGGTCACCGCAGCACGTCGCGGTTCGGCTGCCGGCGATCTCGGTCGGGGTCCCTTGGGGCCTCCCGGCGACAGGAACCCCGGCGCGAGAAGATCATAATCATGAGGCCTGCAGTACGCGGAGGGTTATGCCGCAATCCGTCCGATCGCCTCAGCCGGGCAGAACTCGAGGGCCTGCAGGAGCATTTCCTCTTCCTCCTCATTCGACGGCTGCCGGCATATATAATGAACCTCGCGATCCTCGTCGCGCTTGAAGAAATCCGGGGCGACTCCCCGGCAGTTTTCACAGTCAGTGCATTCCGAGTCGACGAAGAAGGGTCCCTCGACGTTCATGGGAAGTCGACGCTTTTCGCTTGCCACATCACACCTCGCATTCGTTGGGAGCATTGGCGGTGGCTGCCCAGCCGATTCTATCGGCAAGCCGGCCGGCTGTTAGGGCGGTCGCGCGCTCTGGGTGTCGAGAAGCGGTGCTTCGGGTACCCGGGTCGGGAAGTCCATGGGTCGTAATGCCCGCCGCTGTCCGGGCCGGACGGACCAACGGTGATATTTCCGCTGGCCGCTGCGGCAAGCGCGGACCCGATGGGGACAGCCGGGATGCGCCAGATATTCAGTCGAGGCCTGAATGTGCAGGTACCGGCCTCGGCTCCGGTCGACGTGGCGTTCTCGCGGAGCAGCCGACGTGACATCGGCCACCGCCCCGGACAGCCTGGTGATTTTCCGCCGACCGGTTTCAGCGGCGGGGCGTGTCATTTCCCGGGCGGGGCTCCACGGAGCAGCACCGGCCCCGCCATCGAACATTTACCGCCGTGAAACGTGCAGTCGAACGCCGCGGGCGCGCAGGCGCCCGT
>NZ_CAUVXO010000016.1:16695-30989 GCF_963555865.1 Protofrankia sp. Cr1 | reverse complement strand
ACCCAGCGCCCGCGAAGCGGTGCATCCGCTCCGGAGCCCCATGTCGGCGAGCGTCCGGACCTCCTCGACCATGCCGGCAGCCCACATCTCCGCCACGCGGTCGGCGACCCGGGCATCGAGCTGGGGATGATCGAGACCGATCTGAACAACGTCATAGACCGCGCGGTGCTCCGGTAGGGAGGCGGTGAAGCCGCCGGTGAGCTCCACCACTTCCAGCGCGCGCACGATGCGACGACCGTTGCCGACCAGTATGGCCGCAGCTGCCTGCGGCGCGCGTGCGGTCAGGTCGGCGTGTAACGCGGCAGCCCCACGTTCGGACAGCTCCCGTTCAAGGCGTGCTCGCACCGCCGGGTCGGTGCCGGGAAACCTGAGGTCGTCGATGACAGCCCTGATATAGAGCCCGGAGCCGCCGACGAGTACCGGGGTCCGACCGGCAAGCAGAAGATTGTCGATGACTGTTCGTGCCCTTGCCTGGTACGACGCCACGTCGGCGGTGTGGGTGACGTCCCAGACGTCAAGCAGATGGTGCGGGATGCCCTTGCGATCCCGTGGCGGCACTTTGGCTGTGCCGATGTCCATGCCGCGGTAGAGCTGCATGGAGTCGGCATTGACGATCTCACCGCCGAGGGTGGCGGCGAGATCGATCGCGAGCTCGCTCTTGCCGGCCGCGGTCGGACCGACGACCGCCACCACTCGCCCGGCCTGCTTGCGGTCGGCCCTGTCCCGGTCGGCACAACCATCCATGTTCAGACCCGGCGTAGGACCGCGACGATCCGACCGAGGATCGACGCTTCGTCGCCCGGAATTTCGGCATAGGCCGGGTTCTGCGGCTGGAGCCATGCGTGGCCGTCACGGTGACGCAACGTCTTGACCGTTGCCTCGCCGTCGATCATCGCGGCGACTATCTCGCCGTTGTCCGCGACCGGCTGCTGGCGGACGACCACCCAGTCCCCGTCGCAGATCGCGGCATTGACCATGGAGTCTCCGACAACTCTCAGCATGAACAGCGTGCCCTCGCCGACGATCTCACGGGGAAGCGGGAAGATGTCCTCCACCGCCTGCTCGGCAAGGATCGGCCCACCCGCCGCGATACGACCGAGGACGGGCACGTAGGCCGCTTCACGGCGGGCTTCCGGCGCGGCGGTGGACTCCCCGGTGTCGGCCGTCAGGGCCAGTGGCGGCCCGAGGTGAAGGCTGTCGCGTGCCGTCGGCCGTACCGGCGCGTCCGCTGAGAGCACTTCCATGGCCCGCGGACGGTGGGGGTCACGGCGCAGGAAGCCCTTCTCCTCCAGCATCTTGAGCTGATGCGCGACGCTGCTCGTGCTGGTGAGCCCGACCGCTTCGCCGATCTCGCGGACACTGGGCGGATATCCGCGGCGTTCGACGGCATTGCGGATCACCTCCAACACCTTGCGTTGGCGGGGGGTCAGGCCCGACGCGTCCGCCGGCCCATCCGGCAGGTCGCGCACGGTACCGCGCGGTGGCCGGCCACGTCGGGTGCGGTTGGGGTCGGTGGTCATACCTGCCGTTCTCCTTCGTTTTGCGGTCGTGACAGACTCCGCTCCCGGTAGACCTGGTGTTTTCGCCAGGAACCGGAGCCGGTGGCCACGACCGACATCTCATCGGTACGACCGTAACCGCAGCGACCGGATTTTTCAAACGTCTGTTCGAGCGTGTCGTGGCGATTCTGTCGGAGTCATGAGGTACAAACTCGATCAGACGTTCGATCGAACGGCTGTTCGTAGTTCGTGATCTCAAGGGGTGAAGGGGTGTGTTGAAGGGGTGCGTGGTGGAGCGGCCGGCGCTGCCTCCACTGAGATTGACCCGGCGAGGCCGGATGGTCCTGGTTGCGCTCGTCGCGATTGCCTTCTGTCTGATCTTGTCCCTCGCGCGGGTCACATCGTTGGCCGCACCGCGCGGCGGTGCGGGTTCCAGTCGTGTTCACGTGGTCCGGTCCGGAGAGACCTTATGGGGCATAGCGCGTGCGCTGGCTCCTGAGGGTGACACTCGGGTGATCGTGGCGCGGCTGGCCGGTATGAATCAGCTTGCCACCACCGATCTTGTTCCCGGGCAGGCGCTTCGCCTGCCGTGACCGTCGGACGCGCCGACGGTTTGCCAGTTCATGGTGGTGAGCCCTATGGTTAACCACAACATGTGGTAGTTGCGGAGTTGTAAGTCGTCAAGATCTTGGGGGATCGTCCGTGCGATGCCCGTTCTGTCGACACCCGGACAGCAGGGTTGTCGACAGCCGCGAGGCTGAGGAAGGTGCCGCGATCCGCCGTAGGCGATCATGTTCGTCCTGCGGCCGTCGGTTCACGACGATCGAGGAGGCATCGCTGAGGGTGATTAAGCGCAGCGGTGTGACCGAGCCGTTCAGCCGCGCGAAGGTGGTCGCGGGTGTGCGCCGGGCATGTCAGGGCCGACCGGTTGAGGCCGATGCGCTGGCCCAGCTCGCTCAGCTGGTCGAGGACAGGTTGCGTGCGTCGGGAGCGGCCGAGATTCCCTCGGACGAGATCGGCCGGGCGATTCTCGGCCCACTGCAAGTTCTTGACGAGGTCGCCTACCTGAGGTTCGCCTCGGTGTATCTGGCCTTCGAGTCCCTGGCGGACTTCGAGACCGCGATCGCGGGCCTTCGGGCGCAGGCCAGATAGTTCACGGGTCGGCGAGTTGTCGTCCCTGCCGTACCCGCCAGACGCCGTACCCGCCAGACGCCGTACCCGCCAGACGAGGAGCGCCATGACCGAGACCCGTGGCACGAAGTCGAGCCGGCCCGCTGGTAAGACCAGCGGCCTGACGGTCGGACGTGTCCACACGTCGCCCGGCGTGCATCCCTACGACGAGGTCACCTGGGAGCTGCGGGACGTCGTCATGACCAACTGGCGGGACGGTTCGGTCAACTTCGAGCAGCGCGGGGTGGAGTTCCCCGACTTCTGGTCGGTGAACGCCACGAACATCGTCACGAGCAAGTACTTCCGTGGTGCGTTGGGCAGCGCCACCCGCGAATGGTCCCTGCGCCAGCTCATCGACCGGGTCGTGCGCACCTACGCGGCGGCCGGGTTGGAGAACGGGTACTTCGCCTCGGAGGCCGACGCCGAGGTCTTCGAGCATGAACTGGCGTGGATGCTGCTGCACCAGGTCTTCAGCTTCAACAGTCCCGTGTGGTTCAACGTGGGCACCGCGGCGCCGCAACAGGTCTCAGCCTGTTTCATCCTCGCGGTCGACGACACGATGGAGTCGATTCTCAACTGGTACCGGGAAGAGGGTCTGATTTTCAAGGGCGGGTCGGGTGCCGGGCTGAACCTGTCGCGCATCCGCTCGTCCAAGGAACTGTTGTCCTCGGGCGGCACCGCGTCCGGACCGGTGAGTTTCATGCGCGGAGCCGACGCCTCGGCTGGGACGATCAAGTCGGGTGGTGCGACCCGACGGGCCGCGAAGATGGTTGTGCTCGACGTCGACCATCCAGACATCGTCGACTTCGTCGAGAGCAAGGCACGTGAGGAAAGCAAGATCCGGGCATTGCGGGATGCCGGCTTCGACATGGATCTCGGCGGCCGCGACATCGTCTCGGTGCAGTACCAGAACGCCAACAACTCGGTCCGGGTGACGGACGAGTTCATGCGGGCGGTCGTCGACGACACCGACTTCCACCTGCGGGCCCGGATCGACGGACGGATCATCGAGACCATCCCGGCGCGGTCGCTGTTCCATACGATCGCGCACGCCGCGTGGGACTGCGCGGATCCGGGGATCCAGTACGACGACACGATCAATGACTGGCACACCTGCCCGGACTCCGGCCGGATCAGTGCCAGCAACCCGTGCAGTGAGTACGTGCACCTGGACAACTCCAGTTGCAACCTGGCCTCGCTGAACCTGATGCGGTTCCTGCGCGACGATTTGACCTTCGACGGTGAGGCGTTCATCGCCGCCATCGAGCTGGTCATCACCGCGATGGACATCTCGATCTGTTTCGCTGACTTCCCGACCCCGGAGATCACCCGGGTGACCCGGACGTTCCGCCAGCTCGGGATCGGCTACGCCAACCTCGGCGCGCTTCTCATGGCGACGGGACGCGCGTACGACTCCGAGGGAGGCCGGGCGATGGCGGCCGCGATCACCGCGCTGATGACGGCCGTGGCCTACCGACGCTCCGCGCAGCTCGCCGGCACGGTCGGGGCCTACGACGGTTTCGCGGCCAACGCCCACGCCCATCGCCGGGTGATCCGTAAGCACGCGGCCGCGGCCGACACGGTCCGCACGGTCGGAGCGGACGATGCCCGGATACTCGCCCTGGCCGCCAGCGAATGGGCCCGCGGGCACGCCGTGGGCGAGAAGCACGGGTGGCGCAATGCGCAGGTCAGTCTGCTCGCCCCGACCGGCACGATCGGGTTGGCGATGGACTGCGACACCACCGGCATCGAACCCGACCTCGCACTGGTGAAGATGAAGAAGATGGTGGGCGGATCCAGCATGCGGATCGTCAACCAGACGGTTCCCGCCGCGCTGCGGGCGCTTGGCTACCCCGACGAGACGGTTGAGGCGATCGTCGAGTACGTAGCCGAGCACGGCCATGTCATCGACGCGCCGGGCCTGCGTCATGAGCATTACGAGGTCTTCGACTGCGCGATCGGCGAACGGGCGATCAGCCCGATGGGACACATCCGGATGATGGCGGCAGTCCAGCCATTCCTGTCCGGAGCCATTTCGAAGACCGTCAACATGCCGGCGGCTGCGACCGTCGAGGATGTCAAGGGGATCTATCTGGAGGGTTGGCGGCTTGGGCTGAAGGCTCTGGCCATCTACCGCGACAACTGCAAGGTCGGCCAGCCGCTGTCCGACCTGCGTGGCGCGCGGAGGTCCGCGGGTGCCGCCGCGGGCCTTGACTCCGCGGCCGCGGGCACAGCCGGCACAGCGCAGGAAGAGTACCGGCCCGTCCGCCGTCGCCTGCCGAAGATCCGGCCGTCGCAGACCGTGTCCTTCTCGGTCGGCGGCGCAGAAGGCTACATGACCGCCGGGTCCTACCCCGATGACGGTCTTGGTGAGGTCTTCATCAAGATGTCGAAGCAGGGCTCGACCCTGTCCGGCGTGATGGACGCGTTTTCCATCGCGATTTCGATCGCGCTCCAGTACGGAGTCCCGCTGGAGACCTACGTCCGCAAATTCATCAACATGCGTTTCGAGCCGGCTGGCATGACCGATGACCCTGATGTCCGAATAGCCCAGTCTGTGATGGACTACCTCTTCCGCCGCCTGGCGCTGGACTACCTACCCGAGGAGACCCGGGTGGAGCTCGGCGTGTTGAGCGCCCAGGAACGGACACAGCAGCTCACCGGACAGCATGGCGGGTCCGGCATCGTCGAGGCCGCGGAGATCCCGTCGGCGGAGATCCCATCGGGGGAGTCGCTGTCGGCGCAGAACGTGGTCGACGCGCCGCTGTGCTTCACCTGCGGGGTGACCATGCGCCCGGCGGGTAGCTGTTACGTCTGCGAGCAGTGCGGCTCCACCAGCGGCTGCAGTTAGGAGGCTGCGCTCTCCGATTGCATGCATACTTGCATGTATGGTGGCTCTGCAGATTCGTGATGTTCCGGAAGAGATCCGCGACCGTCTGGCCGCGATTGCCCTGGCACGCGGTCAGTCACTGCAGACCTACCTCCTCGACATCGTGCGGGACGAGGTGCGGCGGCGTGACAACCTGGCCGTCCTGGAAAGGTTCTCACGTGGCTCCCATGGCACGCGCCTGGCGCTCGGGGATGTCGTGGACACGTTGCGAGCGGAGCGGGCCACCCGTGACTTCTCCCTGGGCGTCCCGGAAGACGAGACATGATCGTTGTTGATGCTTCCGTGTTCGCGTTCTGCCTGCTCGACGACGGCGGCATCGGCGAGCGCTGCCGTTCGGTGCTTCGTGCGGACGACCGGTGGATCGCGCCCGAGCACTGGATGGTCGAGGTGCTGTCGGTGATCCGTGGCAACCTGCTCGCTGGAAAAATCAGTCCGCGCCATGCGGCGGACGCAGTCGAGGCACTCGCCGGGCTTGAGCCGGTGGTCCCTCACACCCGTGTGCTGCTACCCCGCATATGGGAACTTCGTTCCAACCTGACCACGTATGACGCGGCCTACGCCGCAGCGGCCGAGACGTACGGCTGCGTCCTGGTGACCACCGACGGTCGAATGGCCCGCTGTGGTGTCCTCCGTTGTCCAGTCGAGATCATCACCTGATGTCCTGGCCGGGGACTGCCGGGTAGGGACATCGTTTGAGGGTTGCGGTGTCGCGATCATTTTGAGATCCGGCGGGGGTTGTTTCTGTATGGGTTGTCTGTTGTGTCTGAGCTCGATATCGACTCGTGGATGTGGAGAGCTCAAGAGATAGTTAGTTATTCACGACACACCGGCCGATCTGCAGGGTAGTCTTCGCGACAGCGGGTGCAGCGTCCCGAGGGCGAGGGTCTACACTGCTTCGTAGACCCGGCGATCGCTTACGTCCGGTTGTGTCTGAACGCGGAATGGGAGAGACGTCGCAAGGCGTTGCCCATACGTGCAAGCACCAAGACCCGCCACCCGCACCGACCTTCGGATCTGCTACTGATGACGCTGCCTGCCCTGGAACTTCACGAGCGCCCCGACGAGCCGCGTACGCGTGCCACGAGCACGCGACGTACCCGCCGGGCGGCCACTCCTGCACGCACGACGCCCGGCCGTGGCCTGGCCGCCGTGCCCGATGATACCGACGAACTCGACGTTACTCAGGTCGCCGAGCTTGTCGCGCGTGGACGCGAATCCGGCGAACTGAGTCACGCCGAACTTCGCGAAGCACTCGAGACCGCTGACCTCGGTCTTGAACTACTTCCCGTCCTGATTGCCCGGTTGACCACTCTCGGCGTCGAGGTTCTCGACGAGGAGGAGCCAACAACTGGAGCGCCGGCTGCCCGCGCAACCTCGGAGCATGCCGGAACCGCCGACCTCGTGCGTATGTACCTGCGCGAGATCGGCAAGGTACCCCTGCTCAACGCCGCGCAGGAGGTCGAACTGTCCAAGCGGGTCGAGGCTGGCCTGTTTGCCGAGTACAAGCTGGAGACCGACTCCGATCTGGAGCCGGCTCTGCGGCGTGACCTCCAGACCCTGGTCCGGGACGGGCATGCGGCGAAACAGCAGCTGGTCTCGGCGAACCTGCGTCTTGTGGTCTCGGTCGCCAAGAAGTACAGCGGTCGCGGCATGACCCTGCTCGACCTGGTCCAGGAGGGCAACCTCGGTCTGATCCGCGCGGTCGAGAAGTTCGACTACGCAAAGGGTTACAAGTTCTCGACCTACGCCACCTGGTGGATCAGGCAGGCGATCGGTCGGGCGCTGGCGGACCAGGCCAGGACCATCCGAATCCCGGTCCATGTCGTCGAGCAGATCAACAAGATTACGCGACTGCAGCGCCAGCTCGTCTCCACGCTCGGCCGGGAGCCGACCGACGAGGAGCTGGCGCTGGAGCTCGACATGCCGATCGAACAGGTCGTCGAACTCCGCCGGTACGCCCAGGACACGGTCAGCCTGGAGACCGCGGTCGGCGACGACGGCGACTCCGTTCTCGGTGACTTCATCGAGGACGCGGACGCCACCTCGCCTGCGGACGCCGCCTCCTACGGCGCCATGCAGGACGAGATCGAGGGTGTGTTGAGCGGGCTCACACCACGTGAACGTGAGGTCATGCGGCTGCGGTTCGGTCTTGCCGACGGCAAGCAGCACACGCTTGCCGAGGTCGGCAACCGTCTCGGGCTTACCCGCGAGCGGATTCGCCAGATCGAGCGCGACACCCTTCGTGAACTGCGCAAGCCGGCGGTCGCGGGCAGACTGCGCGAGTTTCTCGACTGACCCAGCCGGGGAAGTGGCACGTCCGGTGAGGTAGTGCGTTGTCCTGGTGGAGATCCCCTGTCCGGTCACCGGGCAGGGGATCTCGCTTTGCCGGGCGCTCCTATTGGGCCGCGGGCGAGATGAACGGCAGCAACGCCTCGGGGTTGGCGACCGCGCCGAGGCTGACGGCCTGCTCCAGGGGCGCGCCCAGCAGCAGCCGCCGGACCGGTACCTCCAGCTTCTTGCCGCTGTGGGTGCGCGGGATCGCGGCGACCTGCTCGACCCGGTCGGGCACATGACGTGGGCTGAGATCATGCCGGATTGTGGTCAACAGGGTGTTCATGAAGGCGCCGTCGAGCGTGGTGCCGTCGTCCAACGCGACGTACAGCACGAGTTCGCCGGGTCGCTCGGTGGTCGAGGTGTCAATCACAAGGCTGTCCGCGACGCCGGGGGTGCTCTCCACCACCTGGTAGAGCTCGGCGGTACCGATCCGGACACCACCACGGTTCAGCGTCGCGTCCGAGCGGCCATATATGATCACCGATCCGTCGGGGGTGATCCGGGCCCAGTCGCCGTGGCGCCACACCCCGTTGTAGGTCGAGAAGTAGGACGTACGGAGTAGGGAGCCGTCCTCGTCGCCCCATAGGAAAAGCGGCATCGAGGGCATGGGAGCAGTGATCACCAGTTCGCCGATCTCGTTGAGGAGCTCCTTGCCGTCGTCGTCGAAGATGCTCACCGCGCAACCGAGCCCGCGCATGGCGATCTCCCCTGCGTGCACCGCCACGGTGGGCAGGCCCATCGCGACCGCCGTGCACATGTCCGTGCCGCCGCTGATCGATGCGAGCATGAGGTCGGAGCCGACCGCGTCGTAGACCCAGGCGTAACCGTCCGGAGACAGCGGCGCACCGGTGGAGCCGATGGTGCGTATCGCGGCGAGGTCGGCGATTTCCCGGGGGACGATGCCCGAGCGTTCACACGCGGTCAGAAAACCTGGGCTCGTTCCCAAGCAGGTGACGCGGACAGCTTCGGCGAGCCGCCACAGGGCGCCCAGGTCGGGAAATTTCGGGCTGCCGTCGAACAGAACCACGGTCGCTCCGGCCAGCAGGCCGGACACGAGCATGTTCCACATCATCCAGCCGGTGTTCGTCACCCACAGAAAGCGGTCGTCGGGGCCCAGGTCGAGATGGAGTACCAACGACTTGAGGTGCTCCAGGAGGATTCCGCCATGGCCCTGCACGATTGGTTTGGGCCGGCCGGTCGAACCCGAGGAGTACAGGATCCACAGCGGCGCGTCGAAGGGGACCCGATGGAAGACGGGAAGCTCATCCTCAGACCCCGCCAGGAGATCCTCCCAGGAGATGACAGCCGGCAGAGCGGCCTGGTGGGCCCGCTCGACGGCATCCGCGGCCAGATAGGGAATGACGACCGTCGCGCGTAGATCAGGTAGGCGTTCAGCTGCCGCACCGAGCACACCGAGCGTGTCGAAGGAGTTGCCGCCGTAGGTGTAGCCGTCCACTCCGATGAGCACCGTCGGGGTGATCTGAGCGAAGCGGTCGGCAAGGGCGGTGGACCCGAAGTCCGGGGAACAGGACGACCAGACCGCACCGATGGCGGTGGTGGCAAGCATCGCCACCACCGCATGGACGCAGTTCGGCAGCACAGCGCACACTCGGTCGCCAGGGCTGACACCCAGGCGTCGCAGCCCGCCCGCCGCCGCCGCGACCTCGCGGCGGAGCTCGTCCCAGGAGACTACGGCGGTGGTCGCGTCCTCGCGGACAGCGATCACCGCGGGCGCGGAGCCATGGCGGGTCAGGGCGTTCTCGGCATAGTTCACCCTGGCTGTCGGGAACCACCGGGCGCCCGGCATCCGAGCGTCGGCAAGGGCCGGGCCGTCCCCGCGGTCGCCCTCGACCGCACAGAAGTCCCAGATCGAGTCCCAGAACCCATCAAGGTCGTCCACCGACCACTGCCACAGGGCGCCGGCGTCCGCCAGCGTTCGGCCGCGTTCAGTAGCCAGCCAGTGCAGATAGGCGGTGACCCCGGCGGCACGGACCCGTTGCGGGGATGGCGCCCACAGCCGCCGTCCCGAGGTATCCGTCCAGGGTCCGGCATCCGACGCAACCTCGGGTTCATCACCGTGTCCAACAGCCACGGAGTCAGACCCTAACGAATTCGAGGCGTCGAGATGGCCGGGCTGGCCGGGTGGGGCCGCCGGCTGCGCGCAAGGGACATGCTCGCGCAGCCTTTGGCCTAAGGTCGAATCATGGGCGGTTCTTCGCGGCCGGACGGTTCCGCTGACGGCGATGGGTCCGGGCCGACGTTGGTCGTGTGGGACTCCGACCTGGCCGCCTACGGCTTCGGGCGTACCCACCCGCTGAACTCCGTCCGCCTCGAGCTGACCATGGACCTGGCCGCGCGTACCGGGGTGCTGGCCGGCCCCAATGTGGCGGTCCAGCCGGGCCGGCTGGCAACGGATGAGCTGATCGAGCTTGTCCACGACCCCGCCTACATCCAGGCGGTGCGCCGGGCGCCGCAATACGCCGCGCGCGGCCTGGCGGCCATGTTCGGCCTGGGAACGCCCGACAATCCCGTCTTCGAGTCCATGCACACCGCTGCCGCCCGCATCACCGGGGCGACCCTGGCCGCGGCCTCGGGCGTGTGGACGGGACGGCACGGCCATGCGGTGGCTCCCGCCGGCGGGCTGCACCACGCGATGCGGGTCGCTGCCAGCGGCTTCTGCATCTACAACGACCCGGCGGTGGCAATCGCCTGGTTGCTGCATAACGGCGCCGCCCGGGTGGCCTATGTCGATGTGGACGTCCACCACGGCGATGGTGTCCAGGCCGCGTTCTACGATGATCCGCGGGTGCTGACGATCTCGCTGCACCAGTCCGGCCGGACCCTGTTCCCCGGAACCGGTTTCCCGGACGAATCCGGGGCGGGGGAGGCCTGCGGCATGTCGGTCAACGTGGCGTTGCCGCCCCGCACCGGTGACGCCGGCTGGCTGCGGGCGTTCAGCGGCGTGGTACCGGTGCTGCTGCGTGCGTTCGCCCCTGAGATCCTGGTCACCCAGCACGGATGTGACACTCATTTCCTCGATCCGCTCGGGGATCTGACACTGTCGGTCGAAGGACAGCGTGCGTCCTACCAGACCCTGCACGATCTGGCACATGAAGTGTGCGGGGGACGATGGGTTGCCTGTGGTGGCGGCGGCTATGCGCTCGCGTCGGTGGTGCCGCGTGCATGGACGCACCTGTTGGCCATCGCCGGTCATGTGCCGCTCGACTGTTCGCGACCGGTGCCCGACGACTGGCGCCACACCGCTGACGCCCGGGTTCGTGCGGCGACCGGTGCGGCACTCACCGGCGGTTCCGTGCCCGAACGCTTCGGTGACGGCGTCGACATCGCCTTTCATCCCTGGGACGCCGGGGATGGCGATCCGGATGACCCCTTGGACCGGGCGGTGGCGGCCACCCGACGAGAGATCCTTCCGTTGCACGGTCTCGACCCCCTCGTTGACCGATGAGTGACACGGCGCATTCGAGACATTACGAGTCGACGCAGGCTGATGCGGCGGCGAACTACCCGGCGAGGTGGGAGGCGGACGTCATCCTCGCTGACGGGGGTACCGCCCGGCTGCGTCCGGTCGTGCCCGGTGACGGTGACCGGTTGCGCGCCTTTTGGGGTCGGCTGTCGACGCGCACCATCTACTTCCGCTACTTCAGCGCGCGCGGGCCGCTCACCGACACCGACATCCAGCGGATGACTGTGCTCGACCAGCGGGTGCGCGGCGCGTTGGTCACGCTCATCGGGGACGAGATCGTGGCCATCGCCCACTGGGAGGGCACGCAGGTGGTGGCATCCGATGCTGAGCGTGACCACGTGGACCCGGACGGGCCACCATCGGAGCTGGTGCGTCCGGCGCCGGCGGCGGAGGTCGCCTTTCTCGTGGAGGACGCGCACCAGGGACGCGGCCTGGGATCGGTCCTGCTGGAACATCTGGCGGCCGCGGCTGCCGAACGCGGGATCCGCCGTTTCGACGCCGACGTGCTCGGCGAGAACCGCCAGATGATCGGAGTTTTCCTGGATGCCGGTTACACCGTGTCGCGAACGTGGGACAGCGGTGCGGTCCGGATGTCGTTCGAGATCGCGCCGACGCAGACCTCGGTGGACGTCATGCGTGCCCGCGAACACCACGCGGAGGCCGCGTCGATCGTCCGGCTGATGCACCCCCGCTCGGTGGCGGTGATCGGGGCTTCCCGGGATCGCAACGCGGTCGGCCAGATGGTCTTCCGGCACCTGCTGGCCGGTGGGTTCGCCGGTCCGGTCTACCCCGTCAACCCCGCAGCGGCCGACGTTCCGGGCGCGGTCGCGTCCGTGCGGGCGGTTGCCTCGGTGACCGACATCGACGGTCCGGTGGACCTGGCCGTGGTATGCGTGCCACCGCGCATCGTGCCCGAGGTCATCGACCAGTGCGGTCGCAAGGGCGTTCGCGGCCTGGTGATGCTCACCGATCTCGGCGATTACCAGGCGGAGATCGAGGTCACGGCCGCGGCCCGTGCGTTCGGTATGCGCGTGGTGGGCCCGGCGAGCCTGGGTATCCAGAATCTCGCCACCGGGCTGAACGCGTCGTTGGCGGGCCGGATGCCCGCGCCCGGGCGGGTCGGCTGCTACTCACAGTCCGGACCGCTCGGCGCGGCGCTGCTGGAGGCGGCCGCCGCCCGTGGGGTCGGTCTGTCGAGTTTCGTCTCGGCCGGCGACCGGGTCGACGTCAGCGGCAATGATCTTCTCCAGTTCTGGGAGGAGGATCCGGCCACCGACGTGGTCTTCATGCACGTCGAAACCTTCGGGAACCCACGCAAGTTCGCCCGGCTGGCCCGCCGGGTCGGCCGGCGCACGCCGGTGGTCGTGGTGACCAGCGGCCGCTCGACCCTGGATGACGCGTTACTACACCAGACCGGCGTGATCAGGGTTGACCGGATCTCCCAGGGTTTCGACGTCGCGCTGCTGCTGACCTCCCAGCCACTGCCGGCCGGCCGTCGGGTCGCCGTGGTCGGTGACTCCCGGGCGTTGGTCTGGCTGACCTGCCAGGCGGCGGAGGCCTCCGGCCTCGCGGTGGAGCGGATCCTCCTACCGGGCGGCACCCCGCCCGAGGCGTTCACCGAGGTTCTCATCGACGCCGCGGGTCGCGCGGACGCTCTGATCGCGACGGTGGTCCGCCTGCCGCCGGCGCAACCCGGGCCGGTCGCGAGGGCAGTCGCGGCGGCCGCCAGGCTCGTCGACGTGCCCGTCCTCGCGACGGTTCTGGGCACCGAGGTACCACCGGACCTCGCGGGTGTGCCGGGCTATCCGTCACCAGAGGGCGCCGTGGCGGCGTTGGTGCGGGCCGTGTCATACGCCGAGTGGCGCGCGGAACCGACCGGTTCGGTGCCCGAGCTCACCCGGCGGGCCAAGGAGGCCCGGACGCTGCTCGCCGGCTGTTCCGGTCCGATCGACGAGGCCCGGGCGGCCGATCTGCTCGACTGCTACGGCATCGACGTCCAGCCGTTCATCACCGTCACCTCCGGCGATGAGGCGGTGCTGGCCGCGGAGCGGCTCGGATGGCCGGTGGCCCTCAAAGCGCGCGCCCGTCCGTATCGGCACCGCCCCGAGCTCGGTGGGCAGCGGCTCGACCTGTTCGGTCCGGCGGCGTTGCGGGCGGCCTGGTCGGCGATGCTCACCCAACTCGATGCCGGGCAGCTCGCCACCAGCGGGTCCTTCGTGGTGCAACGGATGGCCCCGGCGGGTGTTGCGGTGGTGATCGGTTCCCTGGAGCATCCGCGGTACGGGCCGTTGGTGTCCTTCGGCTTGGCGGGACCGGCCACGGATCTGCTCGGCGACCGTGCCCACCACGTCCTACCGCTTACCGACTCCGACGCGGCGCGGTTGGTGCGGTCGGTGCGGGCCGCCCCGCTGCTGTTCGGTTACCGAGGCGCGGAGACGGTCGACGTGGCAGCTCTCGAGCTTCTGCTCATGCGGGTCGCGCGGCTCGCGGATGACCTGCCGGAGGTGGCATCGCTCACGCTGAACCCGGTGATCGTCTCGAAGTCGTCGCTCACCGTGCTCTCGGCAGAGGTCGTCGTGGGCCGCGGCCTGCCCCGCGCGGACGCCGGGCCGCGCAAACTGTGGGCACCCGTGCCCACGCACGGGCCGGACCAGATTCGCGGACCCATTAGTGATCATGTATCGCACGTGACCGGCTCCTCACGTGACGGTGGGGACGCTTCGGGCCTGGGATCGGCTCCCGGCGCGGCGTGAGACCGTGAACGAGTGGCAACCGGAGGATGGCCGGAAATGTCAGGGGTAGGGCATTGAGCACAACGTTGCCCCACCGTCCACAATCTTTTCCCATGACGACGCCGTTGCCGCAGGAGCCGCCCGGACCTCCGTCGGTCGAGTTGACCGGCGGCAACGGCAACGGC
>NZ_CAUVXO010000016.1:0-16443 GCF_963555865.1 Protofrankia sp. Cr1 | reverse complement strand
CGGACGACGATGCTGCGGGGATCCGCGGACTCGATGCGGTGGCTACCGGCGCGGGTGCGACCGTCGATCTACTGACGGCGCTTGTCGCCCAGGCGCCGATCGGTCTTGCCCTCTATGACACCGCGGGGCGCCATCTTCAGGTCAACGACGTCCTGGCCAGGCTGAACGGCCGTCCCGCCGCGGACCACATCGGTCGCACCATGGCTGAGCTCCTGGGTGACTTCGGCCACGAGATGCACCAACTGCTGCAGCGTGTGGTCGCCACCGGTGAGCCCGTGGTTGATCTGGAGGTCAGCGTCGCGACCGGCGGCCGGCAACCGCGCCAGACCTGGACGGTCAGCTGGTATCCGGCGACCGACGCCCGAGGCGGGCTGCTCGGCGTGGTCCTGGTCGCCACGGATGTCACTACGCTGCGTGATGCCCGCAGTGAGCTGGCCCGAGGTGAGGCCCGGTGCCGGGCGCTGGCCGAGGCCGCGGACGCGGACGCCTTCCACACGGATGCTCAGGGCGGCCTGGACGTCGACCTGCCGCGCTGGCGCGCGATCACGGGCCAGCGACGTTCGGAGATCACCGGCTTCGGCTGGCTCGACGCGGTGCATGCACAGGACCGTGATCGGGTCGCGCGGGCCTGGCGGCAGGCGGTCGAGGGGCGCAGCGCCTTCGACGCGGAGTTCCGCCTCGTCGGCGCGGACGGCGCGGACGGCGCGGACGGCGCGGACGGCGCGGACGGCGCGGATCGCGTCCTCGTCCTGCGACTCCTGCCCCTCACCGGAGATGATCGCCCGGTCGAATGGATCGGTACGGGGCGTGACGTCACGCAGGCACGCGCGGCCGAGGCGGTCCACAGCGAGCTGGCAGCGCGCGCGCAGAGCGCGGCCGAATGGACCGAGCGCCTCCGGCTCGTCACCGCTGCGCTCTCGCGTGCGGTTACCGTCGACGAGGTGGCTGCCGTCGTGCTCGACGCCGGGCGCCAGGCACTGGGCGCATCCGGGCGGGGGGTGGCGCTGGTCGACCAGAACAGCGACCGCCTGCGTTTCCGGTCCCTGCTCGGATATCCGCAACGGTTCGTCAGCAGTTGGTCCGACATCAACCTGGGTGCGGTTCACCCGGTGCCGGAGGCCATTCGGGGCGGTCGGGCGCTGTTCCTGTCCGGCCGGGCGGAACTGGCCGGACGTTGGCCCGTGCCGGAGCTGGTCGCGAGCATGACCGACGCCGATGAGCAGGCATGGGCGGTACTTCCACTGGCCACCGTCGACGCCCCGTTCGGCGCGCTGCTCTTCGGTTTCCACGCGCCGCACGAATTCTCCCCGCAGGATCGCACCTACCTGACCGCACTCGCCGACCAGTGCGCCCAGGCGTTGGAGCGCGCCACGCTGTTCGAGCGTGTTCTCGCCGAGGCGGCGTCGAGCCGCCGGGCGGAGGAGATGGCGCGGACCGCCGAGGGCGTCGCGCGTGAGGCCGGCCGCCGCCTGGAGCTCCTGGCCCGCGCGACCGGTGCGGTCGCGAGCGCGCTGGAGCCTGAACGGGCACTGCGGGCGCTCACCGAAGTCGTCGTCGGCGAACTGGCCGATTCCTGCGCGGTCTATCTGGTCGAGTCCGGCGGAACCGCCGATGCGCCCGATGCGCCCGATGCGCCGGTCCTGCGACGGGCCGTCGCCTCGGTTCGCCCCGGCCTCACCCAGCTGCCGATGCCCCGGGCGCGTATCGGCCCGTGGCCGCAGGGCAGCCCGGTCAACCTCGCCGCACTCACCGGGCGCAGTCATATTGAACCGCTGGACGGTGCAGCGTGGTTGTCATCCACGGAGATGGCCCGCTGGATGCGACACGTGGGGGCGCACACCCTCGCCGCCGTGCCATTGATCCTGCGCGGTCAGGTGGCCGGTGTGGTCAGCCTCATGGCCGCCGGGGACCGCGCGCCGTTCACCGGGGCGGATGTCGCGTTCCTGGAGGAACTCGCCGCGCGCGCCGCGGTTGCGGTCGAACACGCCGAGCTCTACCGCCGGAGCCGGGACACCGCGCTGACGCTGCAACGCAGTCTCCTGCCGCTGGGCGTGGTCGAGCCCGAAGGACTGGAGATCGCAGCCCGCTACGTGCCGGGCGTCGCCGACACGGAGGTGGGTGGTGACTGGTTCGACGTCATCGACCTCGGTGCGGGTCGGGTGGGGCTGGTCATCGGCGATGTCATGGGCCGCGGGGTCCGGGCGGCGGCGATCATGGGCCAGCTGCGTACCGCGGTGCGTACCTGCGCACGCCTGGAGCTGTCGCCGTACGAGGTGCTGACGCTCCTGGACAGCGTGGTCTGCGAGATCGACGAGGGCCAGATCGCGACCTGCATCTACGGGGTCGTCGAGCCACACACCGGCCTGCTGACACTTGCCAACGCAGGCCATCCGCCACCGCTGGTGGTGGCCCCGGACGGGCTGGTGTCGCGGCTCTACATGGAGGTCGGCACTCCGCTGGGCCTTGGTCGCGGTGACGTCAAGGAGTACACCGTCCGGCTGCAGCGGGGCGCGTTGCTGGTGCTGTTCACCGACGGACTGGTGGAGAGCCGTGAGCGCGACATCGACGCCGGGGTGTCCGATCTGGCCGCGGTGCTCGCCCGCCAGAACGGATCGCTGAGCAGGCGGGCGGACCATGCGCTGGCAGCGCTGGGGCGGGACGAGGGCCACGACGATGATGTGGCGCTGCTGCTGGTCGGACTGCCCGACACCGATGCCAGCGGGGCGACCCGCTTCGCCGAGATCGCCGTGCCCGCGGGGCCGGCCGGGCTCGGCGAGGCCCGTGGGCGTGCCCGCGAGCTGCTGACGGACTGGTTGGTCGAGGCCGACATCATCGATTCGGTGGTGCTGCTGATGTCGGAGCTCGTCACCAACGCCCTGGTGCACGGCCGCTCCCCGTTGTCCGCGCGACTGCGCCGGACCGGATCGAGAGTGATCGTGGAGGTCGCGGACGGTGATCCGAGGATGCCTCGACGGCGGCACGCCGACGTCGAGGACGAGGGCGGTCGTGGTCTTGAGCTGGTGTCCCTGATCGCCTCCAGATGGGGGACCCGTTCGGCCGGCGCAGGCAAGGTCGTGTGGGCGGAGATTGCCGCGCCGCTGGTGCCGTGAGCGGTTGCCGACGCTACCGGCCCGCGGATTCACCGAGAAGTGGGTCACCATCGGAGTGGGCGCGGCGGCCCGGTCGGCCCTGCGCCGTGACAGGTCGCGTAACGTGAGGTCCGTGGCGGATGTGGTGTTGCGCCTGGACGCGGTAACCGTTGTACGGGATGGTGCGTCGCTGCTTTCCGACATCCACTGGACTGTCGCGGACGGTGAGCGCTGGGTTATTCTCGGGCCGAACGGCGCCGGGAAGACAACCCTGCTTCAGGTGGCGGCGAGCCGGGTTTTCCCTACTCGGGGAACGGTGGACCTACTCGGCAGCCGGCTTGGCGAGCGTGATGTCTTCGACGTCCGCAGCCGCGTGGGTCTGACGAGCTCCGCCGTGGCTGACGTCCTGCCCGCGGGCGAACGTGTTGTTGACGTGGTCATGACCGCGGCCTGGAACGTGGTCGGACGCGCCGGAGAAAAGTACGGCGACGACGACCTGGGCCGGGCGCGAGAGCTACTCGTCCAGGTCGGGTGCAGGAATCTCACCGAGCGGCGATACGGCACTTTGTCCGAAGGGGAGCGCAAACGCGTCCAGATCGCGCGTGCGCTGATGACGGACCCCGAGCTACTCCTGCTGGACGAACCGGCGGCTGGGCTCGATCTGGGCGCCCGTGAGGCCCTGCTGCGGCGCCTCACCCGGTTGGTCGCCGATCCTGGTTCGCCGGTGACGGTCATAGTCAGCCATCACGTCGAGGAGATTCCGCCGGGCATCACGCACGCACTGCTGCTGCGTGCCGGCAAGGTGGTGGCGGCCGGGGACGTCGAGGCGGTCCTGACCGGGCCGGGGCTCTCGGCCTGCTTTGGTATTCCCCTCGAGGTCGTGGCCGGCGATGGTCGGTTTACCGCCCGGCTGGCGCCCGCCATCGCCGGCCCGGCCCGCAGTTCGGCTCCGGCCCGGGCGCGGGGCGCCCGAGTCTGATCCGCCCGGCCCGGAGGCCGCGGTCCCCCTGAATCTTATCGGGAACGGGCGTCGTCCAGCAGGGCCCACAGCCACCCTGGCCCGACGCTGGCCGCGCCCGTGGCAGCGACCCTACGGCGAAGCTCGCGGTCGGCGGTGACGACGAGAACCGGACCGACCTGTCGGTGGATCTGGTCGACCACGGCATCGTCGCCCGAGCCGACCGCGTGGACAACCACAAGCCGGGCGATGGTGGGATCCGGCCCCGCGGGAACCCCGGCTCGGGCCACGCCTTCGAGTACCACGACCAGCTGGGCGGGTGGAGCCCGGTGATGCGCCCCCTGGTGGCTCGTATCCGGGTCGAGCTCGGACGCGCGTGGGTAGAGCTCGCAGCGCCGGTGCTCGGGCAGCCAGAGTTCAGACAGCCTTTGGTGCAGGCGTAACGCGGCACCCGCGCGGTCGCGCCACCATCCGTCCGGGCGTGCTCCTATCACATTTGCGGCATCGACGATCCATGTCCGCTCATCCATCGTGCGCCCCGCTCTCCACGCTCTACCAGACCGTGAATCGGATGACCCCGGCCGCGGCCCGTTCGTGGTGTAAGACATTCGCCGGCGCGGATCCTTGATGGCGTTGCGTGGTGCTCACTCTGCCTTCCGGACCGTGACATCCTTGTCTGTGCCGACCACCGGCGTTTCGGATCGGAAGTCGCGATTCGGTGACAACACATGATCAAAATTTATCCCGACGGTGGCCTCCACCCCTTTGGGTTGACGTGACTCACGTCAACCCGAGGACTCTTGTGTGGCGTCCATGACGCCGTGCAGAGCATGTCCGTGGGCGATGCCAGTCGCGCGTGTCCGAACCAGCCGTTACAGTTCTTCCTGATGACGTGGTAATACTAGTCCCGAGAGTTCCTCGGTTCGCTGACCTGAAGGAGAGTGGCATGGCGCAGAAGACCATCGTGTCGTTGATTGACGATCTCGATGGACACGAGGCTGATGAGACTGTTCGGTTCGGACTGGACGGCGCTTCGTACGAGATCGATCTGTCCGAGAAGAACGCCACCAAGCTGCGTGAGTCGTTGGCTCCGTTCGTTGGAGCGGCGCGTCGGTCCGGTGGTCGGGCAACTGCCGCCCGGCGTGGCCCGCGTGGCGCTTCTCGCCGTACCGGGGGTACAGACCGTACTGCCGACATTCGCGAGTGGGCGCGCTCCAACGGTTACACGGTCAGTGACCGCGGTCGTATCGCATCCAACATCGTCGAGGCGTACGACAAGGCTCACTGAGTGGCTCTCGGTCGCATTCGTCCAGCTGGCCAAAGGCCGCGCGATCATAGCTCTATTTCGCGTGACCACAGGCCACAAGGGACGCGGTGCGACCGAGCAGCGGCCCATGGAGCGGTGGGGTTCTGCCGCGGTGGTGCCGGCTACGGAGGTCGGACCTCTGGTTGGTACCACTTGCGTCCCATATGGGGGTATGTGGCAACCGCTGTTTCCTGGGCGACAGGCTGAGAAGTCGACATCCTGTCGCCCAGGTCATGTGTGGCTCAGGTCCGATGCCCGACCATCCACGTTTCTACGGCCGCAGCGGCGCGAGGAAGAGCCTCGGACAGGTTGCGGTGGCCGTCGTTCGTGACGAAAATGTCGTCCTCAATCCGGATGCCGATCCCGCGCAGCTCGGGGGGCACCGTAATGTCATCGGGCTGGAAGTACAGGCCCGGCTCGACGGTCAGCACCATCCCGGCCACGAGTGGGCCGTCGCGGTAGGTCTCGTCACGGGCCTGCGCGCAGTCGTGGACGTCGAGTCCCAACATATGTGACGTTGAGTGCAGGGTATACCTGCGATGCATGCCGGCGTTCGGGGCTTGTGGGTCTTCTGCCAGCGACTCGTCAACGCTCACCGGAAGCAGCCCCCAGTCGTGTAGCGCCTGCGCTATCACCCGCATTGCCGCCCGGTGCGGGTCGCCGAACTTTGCGTCCGGTCGCACCGCGGCGATTCCCGCCTGCTGGGCCGCATGGACCACGTCGTACACCTGGCGCTGCACGTTGCTGAAATGTCCGTCCACGGGAAGGGTGCGTGTGATGTCGGCGGTGTAAAGCGAGCGGGACTCCACGCCCATGTCCAGCAGCGCGAGGTCCCCACGCTGCACCGGCCCGTCGTCACGGACCCAGTGCAGGACGGTTGCGTGGTGGCCGCAGGCCACGATCGATCCGTACCCGACATCGTTGCCGTCGACCCTCGCCCGGCGCCAGAACGTGCCTTCCAGCCACCGTTCGCCGTTGGGCAGGGTCATAGCGTGGTCCAACTCACGTACACATTCGGAAAAGCCGAGCACGGTCGCCGCGACCGCGTTCTCCAGCATCGCGGTCTCGTAGTCGTCCTTGACCAGCCGCAGCTCGGAGAGGGCCTGCGCCAGTTCCAGATCCCGGTCGGCGGGGTCGGCCGCGCCCGCCGCGGACCTGCCGGGGGAGTAACGCAGGATCTGGCGGTCCACTGCGGTGTCCAGGTCCCGCACAACCCGAGTCGTCGCCGGGGACAGTCGCCCCAGCGCGTCGGTCAGATCGTGCAGCGGCCGGCACTCGATTTCGAAGGCCGCTGATCTCTCCCGGACCCCTGGGCGCGGACCGACCCATAGTTCGCCGTAACGCCGGTCGGTGTAGAAGGCCGAGGACGAGCGGTCCGACCGGTCCGCGACATACAGCACGGCTTCGTGGTCGCCGGCCGAGCTCGGGTGGAGAATCACCACTGCGTCGGGCTCATGACAGCCGGTCAGCCAGAAAAAGTCGCTTCCCGGTCGGAACGGGTAATCTGTGTCGTTTGCGCGTACCCGGAGCCCACCACTGGGTATCACCAGTGTTTCGGCCGGGAAACGCGAGCCCAACAGGGCACGTCGTTTGGCCGTGTATGGCGCGACGTCATCACGCGACGGCGTCATCGTGGGCAACGGGGCCCATCCGCCGGCCATGAATCGAGGGAAGGCGGCCGGTGGCTGGTGATCGTGACTGGCCTGCCCCTCCGTGCCGGCTTCTCCTTCGGCCATGGCCGGGGATGACGCGACGGTTGACGTGCTGCCAGCCGCGACCGTACTGCCCGGGACCGGGGTTAGACTATCTGCGACGATAAGCACGGTGGATCTGTCGGGGGCAGGCGGGGTTCCGCCCGAGTGCGCACTCATAGTTCCAACGGTAGGCCGCGGTGCCCGATACGGGTAGCGTCGCAGGAGTGCCTGTGCCGCCGGGTCCCATGGATGGTCTTCTTGTCGTCGATCTCACTCGGGTATTGGCCGGGCCGTTCTCCACGTTGATGCTGGCCGATCTCGGCGCCCGGGTCATCAAGGTCGAACGGCCTGACCACGGAGATGACTCCCGATCCTACGGTCCGTTCATGAACGATCGGTCGCTGTACTTCGCCCGGGTGAACCGCGGCAAACAGTCGGTTGCGCTCGATCTGAGGGATCCGACCGATCACGCGACGTTACTTTCCATCATCGATCGGGCTGATGTGCTCGTCGAGAACTTCCGGCCCGGCGTGATGGACCGGCTTGGTCTGGGCTGGACCGCGATGTCAGCGCGCAATCCCCGGTTGGTATACGTGAGCATCTCGGGCTTTGGGCAGACCGGACCGTGGCGAAACCGACCCGCCTACGACGCTGTCGTGCAGGCTGCCGCCGGCATTATGTCGATCACAGGTTCGCCCGACGGCGAACCTGTCAAGCCGGGAGTGCCGATCGCGGACCTCGCTGCCGGGCTGTACGCCTTCGGTGCCATCGGAGCCGCGTTGCACGGACGGAACACGACCGGACGTGGGACCTACATTGACATCGCCATGTTCGATGCCACACTGTCGCTGCTCGAAGGTGCTGCGTTGTCCTATCTCGCCACCGGCACAACCCCGCCACGCATAGGTAACGCACATTACTCGATCGCGCCGTTCGACACGTTCGCGTGCGCGGACCGGAGTATTGTGATCTGTGCCGCGAACGACGGCCTCTTCGTCCGGCTGTGTCAGGCGCTGGATCGTGCAGATCTCGGCGCAGACCCCCGCTTCGCCACGAACGACGCCCGGCTGTCCGGCCGGGACTCGTTCAAATGCGAAGTAGAAGGCACGCTACGTACCCGGCCAGCCGCGCAATGGCTCGCGATTCTGCACGAAGCGGGCGTACCATGCGGCCTCATCAACGACGTCGCCGAAGCGGTGTCCTCGGACCAGGCCGGTTTTCGGCACATGGTGGTGGAAGCCGGTGGCCTGCCGTTGCCTGGCAATCCGGTGAAGATGCCCGGCCGGGCGGATCCCTCGACACGGCCGCCCGCTCCCGAACTCGACGCGGACGGCCCGGCCATCCGGGCGGAATTCAACGGTAGCCGATGATCGCAGCTGTCGCGGGCGCGACAGCTGCGCCGGGGAACTTCTCCTCGGCCGCGGAACGTCCACAGGATTGGCGTAGGTGGCACGATGGTGCGGTGAGCGGGGGAACATGACCATGACGTGGCCTCCGGACGGCCAGGGCCAACGTGCCACCATGGGATGGCGGCCTGACGGCCGCGATGTGACGTCCACCGGGCGTCGGCTGGTCACCGTCGTGGCGGGGCTTGTCTCGCTCCTGCTGCTGGTCGTCTCCGCCGGCGGGTGGCTGGCCCTGCGCTACTACGACGGTAAGGTCACCCGCGTCCCGCTGCGCTTCCCCGCCGCGGACCGGCGGCCGGCCGACCCGGGTGGGGACACCCAGAACATCCTCTTGGTCGGTTCGGACAGCCGGGCCGGGACGGGCGGTGAGTTCGGCGAGGTCGAGGGTCAGCGGTCGGACACGACGATCCTGGCGCACCTGGACGCGAACGGTTCCACCACGCTCGCCTCGTTTCCGCGGGACCTGTGGGTGACGATCCCCGCCTACACCGATGCCTCGGGACACAACCACACCGGGGGGAGGTCGAAGCTCAACGCAGCCTTCGCCCTGGGCGGCCCGTCCCTGCTGATACGCACCATCGAGGGACTGACGAAGATACGCATCGATCACTACCTCCAGATCGACTTCATCGGTTTCCAGCGGATGACCGACGCGTTGGGTGGGGTGACCGTGTGTGTGAAGCCGCTGCCCAACGGGAGCAGGAGCAACCTCGACGACAAGATGTCGGGTTGGCATGGCCACGTGGGCGACAATTCCCTCAACGGCGAGCAGGCGCTGGCCTTCGTCCGGCAGCGTTACGGTCTGCCCGAAGCGGACCTCGACCGGATCCGCCGCCAGCAGCAGTTCATCGGCGTGATCTTTCGGGCGGCGACGTCGACCGGCACGTTGACCAATCCGGTCCGGCTCGGCTCGCTGATGGACGCGGTCACCTCGGCCGTCAGCGTTGACGACGCCACGTCGCTGGCGGACCTGGCGCCGCTCGCGGTCCGGCTTCGCGGTGTGGGGACCGGCGGTGTGCGGATGGCGACCGTTCCGACGTCGCCCGGCCAGATCGGCGGCCAGTCGGTGCTTGTCACCGATCCCGGCAAACTCGCGTCGTTCGTGGCCGGTCTGAGCGGTCCACCGCCGTCCGCCGCGTCCGCCGTCGTTCTGGTGGCTGCGGCGGTCCCTGCCCCCGCCACGCCCGCGGTGGCGCCATCGGCCGGTTCGTGTACCTACTGACCGTCGGGTGCCTGCTGGACGTGGCTCCGGCGCCGGGACCGCCACCGGGAGTGGGAGCGTGCAGTGGGGACGCCGAGCCCTGCCGGCGACGGCGGCGGGGATTCGCCGGGCGCTACCACGACCTTGGTCATCCCGTCGATGGCGGCGTTGAGTTCGGCGCCGAGCAGGACCGCGAGCGCGGTGATATAGAAGAAGAGAAGCGCCGCGACCGGCGCCGCCACCGAGCCGTAGATCAGCTCGTGGCCGAACACGGTCTCCAGGTAGAGCCGTAGCAGGTAGCTGCCGACATTCCAGACCACCATGGCCAGCAGCGCCCCGGGCAGCGCGCGCCGCCACGGTCGCCTGGACGGCAGAGCCAGGTGGTAGAGGGACGCGAGTATCGCCAGTGAGAATACGGCGACGACCGGCCAGAACAGGATCCTCAGCAGCCAGCCCACGACGTGGTGGTGTTCCGCGTCGAGTATCCGGGAGATCAGACCCGGTCCGAGGACGAGCGCCGGCAGCAGGATCACCCCACTGGCCACCTGGGCGAGGTAGAGCTGCAGTGCCAGCAGCCGGCTGCGTACCGCTGAGCGCAGCTCACGCTGTCCGGAGGCGATCGTGATCGTGTTGACGTAGGTCGCCATCGCCGACGATCCGGTCCACAGCGACAGCAGGAAACCGATCGAGATCACGTCCGGGCGTCCGTGCGTGAGGATCTCGTTGATGGTCGGGCGAACCACGTCGTCGACGACCACGGGCGTCAGCAGGTCGTTCGCCGCGGTCAGCAGGCTCTGGCGAACACTGTCGACGGCATCGGCACCGAGTGCGTCCCCGATGTACCCGATCGTGCCGAGGACCGCCAACAGCAGGGGGGGAAGGGACAGCAACTGCCAGAAGCCCGCCTCGGCCGCGAGGCCGAGAACGCGGTCGCGCCACGCCCCCGCGACGGTCTGACGGGCGAGAGTGACAACACGCATGGACACCGGTCCGCGTGAGGTGGCCAACGCCTTCGGCGGCTGGACCGGTGGCCCCGCGGGTAGCGCTCTGTTCGCCGTCGGCACGCGACCCACGGTACGGCTCCGCAATGGGGAACACGCTCAAGCTCGGCGGAAGGTGGTCCTTTTTACCTGCTGACGAGGGGCGCCATATCGGGGTTCCTGCCGGATCGGTGAAAGCCGATCTGGCAGGTCCGGCCGCTGACGCACAGTGGGAGACGACGATTCAGGGGGAAATGGTCAGTTTGTCGGTTTCGTCATGGTATTCAGCAGCCACGGCCCGCAGCTTGGAGTCGTGGGACTTGGCGTGGTGTCGGCAGAACAGCAGCTCGCCGCCACCGGGAAGCACGACCCGCACATACGCCTGCGCGCCGCACCGGTCGCACCGGTCGAGGTTGGTCAGCGTCGGTTTGGTAGTGGTTCCAGTCACACCATCTTCAACAGTCTTCGTCGGGATTTGGTTCCACGCTGTCGGTGTGACGGTTCCCTCACGGACGTCTTGGCGAATGACCGACGTCGGCAGTTACGGTCGTGGCTGCTCCCAGCACCCCGCAAAGCCGCAGGTGGTGACGGGACACGTCGGCTACGGGCGCCGGGCGCCGAAGACGATGTCGTCCCATGCCGGCACGGACTTGCGGCCGCGGCGACCGCCGGCGCCTCGGTCAGCCGGGCGACCGGGAGCACCCTGACGCCCGCGGGTCCCGGGCGATGACTGTCCGGCGTCGTCGTCGATGTCGGCAGCTGCCTCCGCCGCTGCCGCCTCCGGGGTGGAGCGTGGCTGCGGTCCGACGGGATCGGTCACGATCAGATCGGCTGCGGGGGCAGGCGTGGTCGCCGGGATAACCGGCACGCTCGGGGTGGCCGGCACCGGCCGGGCCTCGGGCACCTCCGCCACGGGCGCAGCGGGTTCCGGCCGCTGCGGCTGCACTGATCGGATCAGCGCGGCCGGCGGGGCCGGGGTTGCCGGGGTTGCCGGGGGAATTGGGGTGCGTGCGGGTGCCTCGCCCCGGGCGGCGGGCCGGGACACGCCGTGGGTCCGCCCCCGTGCCGCCGCCGGCTGGACCGGCGTGGGCGGCGGCACCGTGACCGGCGGGTGCGCAACCGGCGCAACCGGCGCAGGGACCGGCTCCTGCACAAGGGTCAGCGCGGGACCGGGCGGCCGGGTGGTGCCGGTCTGCGTGGGCAGCGGCGTGGGCAGCGGCGGTGCGGCGGGTTCGACCGGTACCTCAGGAGTCACCAGCGCCCTGGCGGCATCATCGTGTGGGCGCACCCGGCGCACCACCGGATCCCAGGTCCAGCGCGCGCACCGGCTCTCCGAGGTCAGCTGTACCAGCCAGATTCCGTCCACCCGACGCCAGGCATCCCACTGCGCGCCGTCGGGGTCGTCCTGGGCGGCCATCAGCCGGGCGTCCACAACCTCGCCCAGCGGCCGGCCCGGGGCGCCACCAGGGTCCTTGGGTAGCAGCGCCGCCCGCGCCTCCTGTACCACCCGGGCTCGCTCGGCCAGCACCGGGCCCTCGTAGCGCTCCACCCGCTCGACTGGAATGCCCGCTACCCGCGCAACCTCGGCAGTTGTCTCGCCAGCTCGCAGGCGCGCCTGGATCTCCCGTGGAGTCAGGGCGCTTTCCTGGCGTACCTCGCTGCGTCGCGCCCCGCGCAGCGCCGCTCGAAGCCGGTCGTCAACCGGTACCCGGAATTTTTCCGCGTCGGGTCCGCCCGCGGTATCGGCGAGCACGAGGTAGCCGCCGTCCTCGCTGAGCGCGACCGCTCGCAGCTCACGCATGGCGCCTCCTCATCGGCGTCGTCCGAATCCGCCGTGGCACATTTGGTAACGGTGAGTGTCCGGATTGTCAAACCGGCCGCTCATGCTTACCACCACACCTTGCCATCGACATACCGGCGGTGTCTCACCCCGGGAGTCGACACGCTCTGTCGGCCTCCCGCCGACACCACGCTGCGCCCATCCTGGGTGGTCAGGGACGGCGGCCGCCGGGGGGCCGGGTGGCCGGCGGCCGGCGGCGCGGTGCCCGTGCCGGCGCCTTGGGACGGGCCTGGTCGCCCGCGGCGAACAGCGCGGCCCCGACAATTCCGGCATTGTTCTGCAACTGGGCGGGGACCACCTTCGTGCGGATTTCGAGACGATCGAGAAATCGATCCGCCTTTCGGCTCGCGCCGCCGCCGATGATGATGAGATCGGGCCACAGCAGCGCTTCCAGCGCGCTCAGATAGCGGCTGACCCGCTTCGCCCACTTCTCCCAGGAAAGATCTTCGCGTTCGCGGGCCGCCTCGGAGGCCGAGGCCTCCGCCGCGCTTCCACCGATCTCAAGATGGCCGAACTCGGTGTTCGCAAGGAGCTGGCCATGAAGGAACAACGCTGTGCCGATACCGGTTCCGAAGGTCGTCATGAGGACGACACCGCCGACGTCGCGACCGGCACCGAAGGTCATCTCGGCGATTCCGGCGGCGTCGGCGTCGTTGATCACCGTTACCCCGCCTGGCAGGACCGCGCCGAGGGTGGCCGCCAGGTCGGTGTCCACCCAGCTCGGGTCGACGTTCGCCGCGGTCTTGGCGATCCCGTCCTTGAGCACGGCGGGAAAGGTGGCTCCGACCGGACCCGTCCAGCCGAAGTGGTCCACCACGTCCGCAACGGTCTTGGCGATGGCGCCCGGTAGCGACGGCTGCGGCGTCGGAACCCGGATGCGGGGCGCGGCCAGTGTCCCTTCGTCGATGTCGACGGGCGCACCCTTGATGCCGGTACCACCGATGTCGACACCGAAGACCTGCATCTCGCCTGTGCCCTCCCGTTGCCGTCGACCTATATCGGGCGTACCTGGACACAGTCTCCACCGCGGCGTGCGGCACCGTGGGACTGTCCGGTCAACCCGCGCCCACTCCACCATAGATCCGCACGCCTCGCCGGCCCATCTGAGTGTGACACCGGTATCCGGGCCCGATCTCCCCGTGGGACGCCGATCGCCGATCGATCCGCCGGCGCTCTAAGCTGAGATGGTGGCATTGTGGGATTCCTTCGGTCGAGTCGCCACCGACCTGCGGGTTTCGTTGACGGACCGCTGTAATCTGCGGTGCACCTACTGCATGCCCGTCGAAGGCCTGGCGTGGTTGCCGAGGGAGGAGACCCTGACCGACGAGGAGGTACTCCGTCTCGTCCGGATAGCGGTCACCCGCCTTGGAGTGACCGAGGTCAGACTGACCGGCGGTGAGCCGACGGTCCGGCCGGGTCTGGTCGGCCTTGTCGCCCGGTTGGTGGCGTTGCGTCCGCGTCCCCAGGTGTCCATGACCACCAACGGCACATCGCTGGCCCGCCTTGCCGGTGCGCTGCGCGCCGCCGGCCTGGAGCGGGTGAACGTCTCTCTGGACACATTGCGGGCCGACCGCTACCTGGCGATTACCCATCGGGACCGGCTCGCGGACGCGTGTGCGGGTCTGGCGGCCGCGGCCGCGGCCGGGCTGGCACCGGTGAAGGTCAACGCGGTGCTGCTGCGGGACGTCAACGACGACGAGGCTGCTGCCCTGCTGCGATGGTGCCTGGAGCGGGGCTACCCCCTGCGCTTCATCGAGCAGATGCCGCTGGACCCTCAGCACAGCTGGGATCGCGGGGTGATGGTCACCGGCGCGGAGATCCTCGCCCGGCTGCGGTCGGAGTTCACCCTGACGGCACTGCCCGGTCGCGGCAGCGCGCCGGCCGAGTTGTTCGCCGTGGACGGCGGACCTGACACGGTCGGCGTGATCGGCTCGGTGACCGCACCGTTCTGCGCCGCCTGCGACCGGGTTCGTCTTACCGCCGACGGGCAGGTGCGCTCGTGCCTGTTCGCCCGCGAGGAGACCGACCTGCGCACGCCCATGCGGGCCGGGGCCGACGACGCGCACCTTGCGCAGCTGTGGGCGGCCGCGGTCCGCGGCAAGCGCGCCGGGCACGGTATTGACGACCCCGCCTTTGCGCAGCCCGCGCGACCGATGTCGGCGATCGGCGGATGAGCTGGGACGCGTTGGTGCTTGCCGGCGGAGCGGCCCGCCGCCTCGGCGGCGTGGACAAACCCGCGTTGACCGTCGGCGGCCAGACCCTGCTGGATCGTGTTCTCGCGGCGGTGGACGGCGCGCGCGAAGTGATCGTGGTCGGACCGGCGCGCCGGGTCGCGGTGACCCGCCCGGTGCGCTGGACCCGCGAGCGACCGCCGGGCGGGGGACCGGTCGCCGCGCTCGCCGCCGGTCTGGAGTTGGTGTGCGCACCCTTGGTCGCCGTGCTCGCGGCCGATCTTCCGTTTCTCACCGCGGCGACGGTCGCCGCGCTCGTGCGGGCCGTGGGCGGTGGCGGTGCCGGTGCCGGTGCCGGTCGCGGTGCCGGTGCCGGTGCCGGCCGGGACGCAACGGGGGCCGGCCGGACCGACGATGATCCTCCGTGGGGTGCGCTCCTGGTTGATCCAGCCGGCCGGCACCAGTACCTGACCGGGGTGTGGCGGACGTCCGCGCTGCGTGCGCGTCTCCCGGCGGTGCCGGCCGGAGCGTCGATGCGGTCGGTGTTGGCGGGCCCGCGGGTACTGGTGCTACCCGCCGACGGGCGCACCACCCTGGACTGCGACGCACCGGCGGACCTGGAACGGGCGCGAGGCTGGGCCAGGATGGGCCCGTGAGCGCTCGTGATGACTGGGTGGTCGTCGCCCCCCGGCGCGCTTCGCAACAGGTGGTCAGCGCATCCACGCCGGTCCGTCCTCCAGCAGGGCCCGCATGTCGATCGCCATCGTGTGGACCGCGAGCGGGTCGTCCAGCCCGGCGTTGTCCAGGGTCGACCAGGACAACACGTCCTCTCCGGCCGGCGCCTGGTGACGGCTGGGTACCGCGGCGCGGGGATCGACCGACCGTAGGCGAGGGAGGGCAAGGGTGCTTGTCGCGGCATCGGTGGCGTCCCTGCCACGGACGCCGCCTACCGGTCTGCCGGCGGCGGGATCGACCGGTGTCCCGGGTCGGGCGCGACCGGAGGATGTGACGATCGACTGGTCCAGGCCGGCGAGCCCGGCGATCACCACCAGCGCCGGCACGACGAACTGCGCGGGCCGCCACGTGGTCAGGGCGACCATGGTGAAGACGATCAAAATGGTGACCGCTCCGAGCGCGTTGCGCTGCGCGGGCGGCAACGCCGGAACCTTTCGGCCGTGTCGGTAATATCCCACCCGATCGAGTGTGCCCTATATCTCGTCCGCCCGCTGCCCTCGACCCGTCGGCGCGGCCCCGGGTAGCGCGTCGGATGCATGGTGGCGCGCGCACCAGGCGTCCCGGGGGACAGCCGTCGTCGACGGCTGTTCGTCGGCGAGCAGTACCCGCAGCAACCGTGCGCGGACATCTGCGCTGGTCTCGATCGTGTGCACGACGAGGGCGTACTCGTCGGTGCCCCTGGCTGCGACCAGGCGTTCTGCGTCGTGCCAGGCGTCCTCCCGCCATGCCGTCAACATCTCGATCAGGTCGTCGCGGCCGAGACCGTAGCGCAGCGTCCCGTCATCCAGGTGCGGGTCGAAGCGGGCTGCCTCCTGCGCCAGCAACGGATCCATCACCCGCGCCAGGATCGCGTTGACACGGTCGTGGTCGCCCTTGTGACTGTGGCCGTCGGGACCGGCCAGGCCGAGCTCGGCGAGAACGAACGGCAGATCGCGGGTGACATGGGCGTTCATGCCGAGCAGCAGGTCACCGGCGGCTGAGAGCGTTGTGGTGGCGGCCGCGGTGAACGCCACCCGCCAGGCTGGCGGCACGTCGGTCGGACGGCCCGCCGCCCACCGGTCGA
>NZ_CAUVXO010000015.1:31706-37505 GCF_963555865.1 Protofrankia sp. Cr1 | reverse complement strand
GCGAACGCTGTACCCACCGAGTCTAGAAAGCTCCCGGTGCCATCAGAGATATTACCCTTGAGAGGGGTAAACGGATTAAAGCTGATCGCAATTACATTAGCGCCATCGACCTGGGCATTCATGATCCAGGGCCTCCCACGTATGTGAACCGCTGGTATCCCTCGGCAGCTCTTTCGGTTATGAAAGGACCGCCTGGACCATCGTTAGCGTCTACGATCTTCCAGTCATCCCCGAGCCAGTGTACTACGCATGTATCAGTTCCCCAGCGTACTTGAGGGAGGAGGTTTACGTCAGAATTTTCGTAAGCTCCGAAGCTGGCCGAAGACCAAATAGACACGGTTACAGCGTCGAGCGTTTTCTGCTGAACCTCGAATCCGAGAATGCGAGAGTTGAAGCTGATTTTCGGATCGTTAATAGACGTTGCACCAAAGCTTGTTGCATTCTTTTTGTCAACTTCAATGATGCGATCTGCGAGTTTGCTTGCCGCTGCTGTTTCGGATATTGATGTCAATACTGCATGTATGTGCGATGGTTCCCGATTACGAGCGAATGAGTAGGCGGCGACGTAGTTGCCGCAGGCGCTTATGGCGCCGGCTTCGGTGTGGGGGTAGCCGACCGGAATCCCGAATTCGTTGGTGCGCGTCGGCATGCCCGGCAGTCCGAGCCCGGCCGGTGTCGCGGCGGGTTTCTGGGGCGGGTTGGTCCCGGGCTGGCTGGTACCGCTGTCGCTGGGTTTGGCCACGACGGCGGTGGACGCCTCCGCATCGGGCCGGGCGCTTCCCACCGGCTCGACCGGCGACCGGGCAACGGGTGCCTTCGATGCGGGAAGTAGATAGCGGCCGAGCAGGAGACCGACGATCAGCGCTACCACGCCGATTGCCGCCAGGAGGCCGACGAGACTGCGTGCATCCCAGTCAGGCTCGTTGACCAACGTCCCCTCCCTCGGTGTGACAGCCATGGACGTGCCTGCTCCGGCAACGACAGCCGACCCATCATCCCAATATCAGCCGGTCGGGATGGCAGGAACAGGTCAGAACGGCCACGGCGGGGGCGTCTGGTCGTGGTCCCCGGGGTCGAGGACCCGGACGACAGCCGGTCTGTCCAGCGCCTTGGGCTGGTCCGGGGTGCCGGACGACGCGGTCGCTCCGGTCGCGAGGAAGAAGTTGACGACGGCTGCCGCGGCCCCGACGAGGAAGGCGAGCCCGAAGCCGGCGAGCACACCGCTCTTGCCGATCGTCGAGGCGCGGTCGAGGCCCATCCGCTCGCCGAGCGCCCAGGCGATGCCGCCGAGAAGCACGGCAGCCACGGCTGCGATCACGGCATACGCGGCGAGGCCGTTGACGAGATCCTTGAGCGCGTTGATCCCAGGCGCTTTGGTGTCGTCGGGCTTGATCTGGACCTGGGCGAGGACGACCGTTACCTGCGCGGTCGCGGCTTGAACGATCATTGCTGTTCCCTTCCTGGGTTCAGGTCGGCGCGCAGATCGTCGGATGATACGCCCGGAACTGAGCTGCGATCATGTACGGCATGGCTGTGAACGGCGGTTGTGTCGTCGGTCTCATTGTTGTCGACGCCGATGTCGTCCGGCTCGCGGCACGCGTCAACGACGGTGGCGGCCAGCCGGAGAAACGCCCGCCGGCTGCGCCACCGCAGTCGGGAGAACGGAATCGGCACCGCGTTGCGCTGCCCTCGACCAGCGTTGTCTCCCCGCTTGGCGCTGTTTCCCGGATGGGTACGAGCTGCCTCCGTAACAGTGTCGTCCAGCCGCGCGTCATAGGGGATACGGACCATCGCATCGACCCGCCGAGCCAGCTTGGCCGCGGCAGACCGGGTCTGAGGCGACCATCGGCCGCGCCGGACCGATATTGCGGCGACGATCACGGTTGGCGGCGGGCCGCCAGGGTGCGTCCGAGGACCGCCTGAGCCGCGCAATGCGGCTGCCGCCTCGGCGAGATCGCCGGGGAGCGCCGGCACGACCAGAACAATGACGGCGGCTCCGCTGAGCGTGACCGAAGCCAGCGGCGAGGTCGGGTCGAGCGGGGCGTCGACGAGCACGAGCGGGTAGACCGGCTCCAGCGTGCTGAAGGCGGAGGCGAGTACCTGGGGGGTGAGCGGGCCGGGTACCCCGGCCGGCACCAGCGCGGGCAGAGGCGTTGCGGTGTGACCGGCCGGACTCGGTGCGCCAGCGCGTGGCCGGCCCGACGGGGGAGTTGCCGGCACGACGGGTTCGCTCGGCCGGCAGCCAGGCAGGACGTCCAGGCCTGCGCAGTCTTCACTCGGGTATGCGCCGTCGGTGCCACCGTTGATCAGCCAGCGGAGTTCGCCGACCGGTCGTGCCGCTCCACCCCGGCGGGCCCGATAGGAGATCGCGTCCGCGACGAGGTCGCTGACGGTCGCCGACGGGCATGCGCCGGCGCGCTCCGCAAGCGGGATACCGAACGCGGTGTCCATGCCGTGGTCCGTCGCGTCCGCGGTGCGCTCCAGATCACCGGAGAGGTCGACGGCGACCACGGGTTCAGCGCGGACACCTGCGAGCGTCATGCCGATCATTGCGGTGACGGTGGTGCGTCCCGAACCGCCGGTCAGCCCGGTGACCGCCACTCGCCAGGAGCCTTGCAGCGGTGCGGCGGCCCGGTCCGCGAGCGACTCCCGGATGGGGATCTCCTCCCACGGCTCCAGCGCGGCGACGTCATCCCACGGTTCCTGCCAGGGCCACAGCTCCTGACTGCTCCGGTGTTGGGACACCACCGCGGGTAGACGTGCGGACTCCGCCGGCTCAACCGGCTCAACCGGCTCCGCGGGCTCCGCGGGCTCCGCTGACGGTGCCGGCTCAACCGCCTGTGCCCGCGCTGCCGGCGCAGCCGCGGAAGCGGCATGAGTGCGCCGCCTTCTGCCGTCCAGGCGCACGACTGTGGGCCGGCCGTCGGTGGCATCCGGCGGGCCACTGACGGCCGGCTCTGGGTTGACGGCCGGCTCTGGGTTGACGGCCGGCTCTGGGTTGACGGCCGGGAGTGCGTTGACGGCCGGTGGGGGCGGCGGGGCCGGTTCCGGCGCCGCGGTCTGTTCGGGGATTTCGGTCTGTTCGGGGGTCACGGTCTGTTCGGTGATCACGGCCCTGGGGCTGTCGGCGGCCAGCAGGCCTGCCGTGTCATGGAGGAGGAAGGTCTCGGCCTGGCGGGGGTCGTCGACCGCGGCGCGGTCCTCGTCGTTCGGGCCACCGCGCAACCGGCGGCGCAGGCGACCGCCCGCCCGTCCTGCGCCCGCTGAGTCCTCACCGCCGGCGCCGGCGCTGGCACTGCCGGTCCCTGAGCCGGTAGCGGACCTGGGTGTCGGGATCGGGTCGGTGGGGGCCGCGCCACGGGTCGTCGAGGCCGGACGTGGGGTCGGCGCGGGTATGCGGGCACCGATCAGCGAGACGGGACGTGCGTCACCGTCCTCACCGTACGGTTCCTGCGATACATCGGTCACGCGCTGTCGACCTCCGTGGTAGTCTCCGGCTGGTTGATGCCTATTGCCGTTACTTGTGGTTAGTTGGTTCGAGCTTTGGACGGATCGATGTAACACGAGTAGTTCAAGTATGACAAGGCCCCTTCGGGGCTCGTCACGGTGCCTTGTATGGGTGTAACTTCCGGCGCCAGCGACGATGTGCTCGGGAAGGGGGTCGTCGCGTGGCACAGGAAGGCGTCCCGGTGGCGGCGTTGGCGACAGGCAGAGATCCTGCGGACGATGACGTGCTGACGGTCGACGAGCTTGTCGCGTGGTTGCGGCTCTCGGAGAGCACGGTGCTCAAGCTCCTGTCCGAACGGGAGATCCCGGCCCGAAAGGTGGGGCACCAGTGGCGCGTCCGCCGTGGCCGGGTCCGGGACTGGCTGGACGGCAGGGAGTGATCTGTCCTGGCTCGTCCGTTGAGTCGACGCCATCCCGGCGGGCGTCCAGGATGATCGTGCTCGTGATCGCGTTGCTGCTGCTGGCGGGTGGCGGGTCCGCCTGCTCGGCGATCCGTGACGTCGCGGCTCGGGCGAGCGCCGTCCCGCCCACGACCGGACCGCCGCCGGCCGCGAACGTGCCGCCCGGCCCTCCCCTCGCCACTGCCTCACCACCCGCCTCCACTCCGCTGGACACCCATGATCCTGCAAGTGTCGCCGCGGACTGCTTCGTGCGCTGGCAATCCTTTGACGCGCGGGCCGACAGCGGGCCGAACGCCGGCCTGCCGCGTGCCCGCGACTGCATGACCCCGGACTTCTTTACCCAGCTCAGTGGACAGGGCCTCGGTGACGACTCCGCGCAGGGACCGACCAGGGCATGGCTCGAACTGCAGGCGGCCGGCACCCGGTCCACCGTCGTCGTCCTGGCGACATCCCCGCTGGGCGGTATAGACACCAGGGCGACCGGTCGGGTGGTGCTGCTGCTCAACGTGCGGCGCACGACAGTGAGCGACCACACCGGCGGCCGGGTGGAGACGGTGTCCAACCCGCTCCTGACGTTGCTGCGCCAGACCGACGGCACCTGGCTCGTGGCCGCGGCGGATCTCGCGAACTCCTACGGCGACGCGCCGGGCCGGTAAGCCATGGCGTCGGGAGCCGGCCGGGTGCATCGGCGGCAGTGGCTGCTCTGGACCGGTGTGGGCCTCATGGGCTCCATCATCGCGTTCGTCTTCGTGGTCATGGCAGTAGTTGTGATCATTGCTGGCCCCTTCATCGGCAGCAACGGCTCCGGCCGGAGCAGGGTCATCACCAATGGGGACGGGATCCCGCCCGAGTACCTGCCAATGATCATCGATGCGGCGGCCAACGCCGGCTGCGGCGAGGTCACCCCGGCTGTGCTGGCCGCCCAGCTGCATCAGGAGTCCGGCTTCAACCCGACCGCCCAGTCCGGCGTCGGTGCGATGGGTATCGCCCAGTTCATGCCAGGGACGTGGGCGCTGCACGGTCATGGGGATGTGTGGAATCCGGCCGATGCCATCCCGGCCGCGGCCCGTTACGACTGCGCGGTGGCCGCGTCCGTGGCGTCGGTTCCCGGTGATGCGCAGGAGAACATGCTCGCGGCCTACAACGCGGGGCCCGGGGCCGTACTGGCCTATGCGGGTCTCCCGCCGTATCCGGAGACCCGCAATTACGTGCGGACCATCCTCGCGCGGGCGCAGGTCTACGGCGATTCCGTCGCGACCGGTGCCCCGGTGTCGGCCGCCGCGGTCGCTCCGGTGGTGGCATTCATGCGGTCCCAGCTCGGCAAGGCCTATGTGTGGGGCGCGACCGGGCCGGACACCTGGGACTGCTCGTCGCTGGTCCAGGCGGCCTACGCCCAGATCGGGGTGTCGCTCCCGCGGGTCACCGTCGATCAGATGCGGGCTGGCCCGGTCGTCTCCGGCGTCGATCCGCAGCCCGGTGACCTGCTGTTCATTCCGGGTGCGGACGGCACGCCCGCGGCACCCGGCCATGTCGGGATGTACGTCGGTGACGGGCGGGTGATCGCCGCGAAGGGCGCCCGCTGGGGCGTCGTCGAATCGGACCTGTCGGACTGGACGTCGATCGTCGCGGTGACCCGTCCGCTCGCCGGTCCGTGAGTGTGCGGGCGTCGTCATGCGACAGCGGTGACAAAGTGGGAGATTCCGTCCGCAATGCTTGCGAGCAGACTGACCGCCGACTGGACCAGACCGGCCGCGTCGGCGGGTGTGTTCGCAACGTAGAAGATCACAAAAGCGATTGCGCACACCGGTGCGAGCTTCTTCATGTCAGACCTCGCGGGGAAGACGGGGTGGACAGGCGCCGTCCACGATGACCGGAGCCTGTCGCTACTCAC
>NZ_CAUVXO010000015.1:23487-31116 GCF_963555865.1 Protofrankia sp. Cr1 | reverse complement strand
TTTTCATTGGTTGTGCTTCAGCACGGTCGAAATGGACCCGTCGCCGGCGATTCGTCTGACCAGGCCGTCGTACTGCGCGACGTAGACCGCGCCGGTAGCGTCCACGGCGACACCGGTCGGGCCGTAGACGCGGGCTTCGCGGGCGTCACCTCCGTCGCCGAGCACTGTCGCCGCATGTGCCCCGGCGACGGTGCTGATGCGGCCGGTGGCTGCGCTCACCAGGCGGATGGCGTTGGTCCCGTACTCGGCGATGTAGAGGTCACCGTTGGGCGCCAGCGTGATCCCGTCAGGCTCGTCGAGCGCGACATCAGTCGCCGGGGAACCGTCTCCGATGCTGCCGATCGCCGGCGGCGAAGGTGTGGCTGACGGCGTGGACGGCGTGGACGGCGTGGACGGCGTGGACGGCGTGGAGACTCCCGTCGGTGGTGCCTTACCCGCGACGCGGGTGATGATCCCTTCCGGGTCGATCTTTCTGACTGTCCTGGTGCCGGTGTCGAGGATGTAGATGCTGCCGTCCCCGGCGACGGCGATGTCCGTCGGTCGGGTCAGCAGAGCCTGGGTGGCCGGGCCGCCGTCGCCGGAGCTTCCGCCTCTGCCGGTCGGGCCGCCGGTCCCGGCGATTGTGTCAATCTTGCCGTCGGCGCTGACCCGACGCACGCGGGTGCCCTCGGTAATGAGGATGTTGCCGTCCCTGTCGACCGCAACACCCTGCGGGTAGGACAGTTCCGCGCTGGTCGCGTTACCCCGGTTGTTTCCCGTGAATCCCTGTTTTTTCGGACCAGCGCCCGCGACCACGGTGATGGCGCCACTGCGTTCGATTGCGAAAACCTGGCCGTCAGAGGCACCGGAGACGACGTAGACCGATCCGTCCGGGCCGACCGCCACGGCGACCGGCTGATCGATCACCTCTTTTTGAGCCGCTGTCGGGCTGACCGGCTCCGTGCCGTTGGGCGGCCTGCTTGTCGACGGCGCGGTGCTTGTCGGCGTCGTCGTCGTCGTGGACTGTGGCGGTGACCCCGCCAGCCAGGTGGCGTGCCCGGCCGGGTTGATGGTGATGACCCGGCCGAGGATCGCGTTCGCGATGATGATGTTCCCGTTCCGGTCGATCGCGAGACCCGCTGCCAGCGGCAGTTCGTAGACCAGGGTGTCGCCCGCGTATGCGCCTGTGCCCGGCCTGGGGCCGGAATCGGCGAAGGTGAGCGCGAGCGCGAGCGCGGCACCGGTGGCGACCAGCGCCGCGGCGAGTGCGGCAGCCATGATCCGGTTGCGCCGTACACCGAGCAGGCCGCGTGGGCCGGGCTGTCGCCGCGTCGGATTCGGCCCTGCGTCGAGCCTCGCCGCCAGCACTGCATTCGGCCCTGCATTCGGCACCGGCACCGGCACCGGGCTGACGGTGTACGGGGCGGAGTTGGTGGTGTTCGCGGACACGCCGTCGCGGGCCGCAGCGGTGATGACGTCGGGCAGCGTTGTCGGCACCTCGCCGGCGGTGAGCCACCCCGGGCCGAAGGCCCCCGCCGCGGCCACGGCAAGGTCGACGGCGAACTCCTGGGCGGATGCCTGCCGCGCCAGGGGGTTCTTCGCCAGGGCACGCCCGATCACGGCGGCGATCGCCGCCGGTGCCTCGACGAGCGGCGCCGGCGCTACGTTGAGGTGGTGGTGCAGGATCGCCGCGACCGTCAGGTTCTTCTCGAACGGCGGCCGCCCCGCGAGTAGCTCGTAGACGACCAGACCGAGCGCGTACAGGTCCGTTGCGGGGCTGAGGCGGTCGCCTGCGATCTGCTCGGGTGCCATGTAACGGGGCGTACCGACAAGCCCGGTGGTCGTTGTCGCCGTGGCTTCGAGGATCTTGGCGATGCCGAAGTCGGCCACCTTGAGCAGGCCGGTGTCGGTGAACAACAGGTTGTCCGGCTTGACGTCCCGGTGCAGCACGCCTTTCGCGTGCGCCGCGGCAAGCGCGGTGGCGGCGGCCAGCCCGATGGCGCAGGCCCCTGGTTGGCTGAGCCCGGATGCGAACCGTTGGCGCAGGCTGCCGCCGGTCAGCTTCTCCATCACCAGCAGGCACAGGCCGTCGCGTTCCACGTAGTCGTAGACGCGGACGACGTGGGGATGGTCGAGTCCGGCCAGAACCCGCGCCTCCGCCACGAAGCGTTCCCGGATGTCCTCGGCCCCGCTTGTGTGGTCATGCAGGACTTTGATCGCGACATCCCGGCGGATCAGCCGGTGGCGGCCGGCGAGCACGGCGCCGAAGCCCCCGCGGCCGAGTTCGTCACCGACGTCGTAGTCCGGCAACGCGGCCGCCACTCGCTCCCGATCGACTGGCATGTCGTACTTCCGCCTGTTCTGCTTGACCCTCTGGGACTATCCGGTCCTGGCGATGGTCGTGATGACACCTGTGGAGTCGACCCTGCGGACCCGGTCGTTCTTGTCGTCGGCGATGTAGAGGTTGCCCGCGCCGTCGACAGCGGTGCCGGTCGGGCTTGACAGCTGCGCCCGGGTGGCCGGGCCGCCGTCGCCTGCGTAGCCTTCGGTCCCATTGCCGGCCACGGTCGCGATCCGTCCGTCGGCACCTACTCGCCGGATGCGCTGGTTGCCGTAATCGGCTATGTAGAGGACGCCGTCGGGGCTGACCGCGACGCTCGGGATGCGCAGTTCCGCGGCGGTCGCCAGGCCGCCGTCCCCGCCGTAGCCGTAGGACCCGTTGCCGGCCACGGTGCTGACCATTCCGTTCGGGTCGATCTTGCGGACGCGCTCGTTGCCGAGATCCGCCACGTACAGCGTGCCGTCGGCGGCGATCGCCAGTCCGTTCGGGTTGTTGAACTCGGCCGCAGTGGCTGGGCCGCCATCCCCGGCGAAGCCCTTGGTTCCGTTACCGGCCACTGTTGTGATCACACCGTCCGGGCTGATCCGTCGGATGCGCTGGTTGGCGTAGTCGGCGACGTACAGGGTGCCGTCGGCGGCCAGCGCGAGCCCGTTCGGTTCGTTCAGCTGGGCCGACGTGGCCAGGCCGCCGTCCCCGGTGAAGCCGGCCGTCCCGGTACCCGCGATCGTCCTGATGATCCCATTTGTATCAATCTTCTGGATGTGGTTGTTACCGGAGTCGCTGAGGTAGATGTTCCCCGCCGCGTCCAGGAGCGTCGCGGCCGGGCTGTGTAACTGTGCCTGGTTCGCGGGTCCGCCGTCCGGGGTGGAGCCACTGGTCCCGGTGCCGGCGACGGTGACCACGGTCCCGTTTTTACTGATCTTGTGGACCTGGTGGCTCGTCCAGTCGGTGATGTAGAGCGCGCCCGCCTTGTCGATGGTGACGTCATAGGCGTCCAGCCCCGCCACGGTCAGCGTCGGGCCGGCATAGGCCACGCCGGGGGAGTACGTCGCGGACAGCGCGGCTGACCTGGTGCGGTGGTTTCTGGCTGTGACCAGTGCGACACCGGTGATCAACGCGAGTACCACGGCGCAGGAGACACCCACGACGAGCCAGGTCCGGCGCGACGGCCGGGCTGATTGCGTAGGGTAGTTTTTCCATTCCGGCGGATAGCCGGATGTCGGTTGCGGTCCGGACGGTCCGGACGGCCCGGACGGCCCGGGACCCCGACCGGCCGGTGGGACGAACGGGTTCGCCTGCCACCAGCCGGAGCCGGCCTGCGCCGGCTGCGGCCGAGGTTGGCGGGCCGCCGCGGGATCGGGATGGGCCGGCGGGAACTGCCCTGGGGCGAGCCGGGTCGGCGGCGTGACCGCTGCCGGCGGTACCCACGGGTCGGCATTCAGACGCTGTCCGCGTGGATCGCCGGGCGCAGCGGTCGCCGGCGGCCGGAGACCGGACCGGCCCGGCCACGGGTCCTGGCCGCCCGGTACCTGGCCGCCCGGTACCTGGCCGCCCGGTATCCGGCTGCCCGGCGGGTGTGGGTTCGACCGGGCCGGCGGCCGCTGCGCCGCGTGTCGGATCTCGTCGTCGAGGCGGACCTTGATGCCGGACTCGGCGAGCCAGTCCGGGCTGAACGTGTGCGCGGCGGCCCCGGCCAGTTCGAGCGCGAACTGGGTCGCGCTTGGGAACCGGGCGGCCGGGTCCTTGGCGAGCGTGCGCATGATCATCGCGCTGATGGCGTCGGGCACGCCGTCCAGCGGCGGTGGCGTCACGTTGAGGTGATGGTTGACCAGCGCGCCCACGGACAGGGTCCGACCGAAAAGTGGCCGACGGGCCAGTAGCTCGTAGAGCACCCCGCCGAGTGCGTAGAGATCGGTGGAGGTGTACAGGCGACCTCCGGTGATCTGCTCGGGGGCCATGTATCGAGGCGTCCCGAGAACACCGCTCGCCGTCGTCTCGGTGCCTTCGAAAATCTTGGCCACGCCGAAGTCCGTGACTTTGAGAAGCCCGTCCGAGGCGAACATCATGTTGTCGGGCTTGATGTCGCGGTGCAGGACGTTGTGGGCGTGCGCGGCATCCAGTGCGGCCGCCGCGGCGAGACCTAACGCGCAGACGGCCTCGGGCGACATCGGGCCGACCGCCAAGCGCTGACGCAGCGTGCCGCCGGGAAGCAGCTCCATGACCAACAGGCAGGTGCCCTGATGCTCGACGTAGTCGTGGATACGCACGATATGCGGATGGTCGAGTTCGGCGAGTACCCGCGCCTCGGCAAGGAAGCGACCGCGCAGGTTCGCGTCGTCGGCGGTGTCGAGCAGGATTTTGATCGCGACATTCCGGCCGATCAACCGATGGCGGCCGCCGAGCACCAGCCCATAGCCGCCACGGCCCAGTTCACCGTCAACCTGGTAGCCGGGGAGCGCGGCCTGCACCAGCGAGCGATCGATCAACAAAGGTCAGGTTCCGTTCGCCACCGTACGGATGACATTGGCCGCATTCGTGCCCGTCGGTGGCCGTGCCGACAACCGACATCTCTTTCTGTGCTTCAGAGACCGCGGCCTCCGGGTGCGCGATCTGACGATCGTCGCGCACCCTTTGGCCCTCCGGTCACAAATCAATCGTGAGTGTACGACTGTGGCCACCCGTCGCTCTCCCGGTGGTCCCGGGCGACTGTGACAAATTGGTGACAGACATCACAGTAGTTCCAGATTCATGACCTTATGGATCCATTTGTTTACTTTCTGTTATAGGATGGCATGTCCGCGATGGCGGCGATCCGGTGCCCCGCGGCACCGCCCGCCCGGTGACTCACCCGGTGACGCGCGCGGTGACCTGGCCGGTGACGTGGTGACGTGGACCTGGCGTGGGGCATGCAGGATCGTGAGCGTGTCGCCGACGCGCCCGCGGCCATCGGACTGGGAGGTCCCGAAAGATCATGTCGCCTATCGAGCCGTCCATTGATGCTGTCCAGCACGCGTCCCCCATCATGGGAACGCCGGAATGGGCAGCGCTCGACAAGCACTTTGCCGAGATCGCCGACGTCCACCTGCGCAACCTGTTCGCCGACGACCCGAACCGGGGCGAGACATTCGCCGTGGAAGCCGACGGGCTCTATCTCGACTATTCCAAGAACAGGGTCACCGACCGGACGGTGGCTTTGTTGACGGCCCTTGCCGAGCGGGTGCGACTGCGCGCGCAGATCGAGGCGATGTTCACGGGACAGCGGATCAACACGACCGAGCGCAGAGCCGTGCTCCATGTCGCGTTGCGCGCTCCCGCGGACGCCGTCGTCGAAGTGGACGGCGTGAACGTCGTTCCCCAGGTTCACGCCGTGCTCGAGCGGATGTCGGTGTTCGCGGACAAGGTCCGTTCCGGTGTCTGGACCGGAGTTACCGGCAAACACATCCGGACTGTCGTCAACATCGGGATCGGAGGTTCGGATCTCGGGCCGGCCATGGCATACGAGGCTCTGGTGGATTACTCCGACCGGTCGATACAGTTTCGTTTCGTATCGAATGTGGACGGCACCGACATCTGGGAGGCGACCGCCGACCTCGACCCGGCCGAGACGTTGTTCGTCGTGTCGTCCAAGACCTTCACGACCCTGGAGACGCTCGCGAACGCCCGCACCGCGCGGGCCTGGGTGGTCGACGCACTCGGTCCGGACGCGGTTCCGTTTCATTTCGTGGCAGTCTCGACGAACACGGAAAAAGTGACGGAGTTCGGCATAGACAGCGCGAACATGTTCGAGTTCTGGGACTGGGTGGGCGGGCGCTATTCGCTGGACTCGGCGATCGGCCTGTCCCTGATGCTGGCGATCGGGCCGGACAACTTCCGGGACATGCTCGCTGGATTCCACGCGATGGACGTCCACTTCCGGACCGCTCCGTTCGAGCGGAACCTGCCGGTGCTGCTCGGTCTGCTCGGCCTGTGGTATCGGGACTTCTTCGGTGCGCAGACCCATGCCGTGCTGCCTTACAGTCATTATCTCGGCCGCTTTCCCGCCTATCTCCAGCAGCTGGACATGGAGAGCAACGGCAAGTCGGTGGACCGGGCTGGGCGAGCTGTTCCCGTCCCCACCGGCCCGATTGTCTGGGGAACTCCCGGTACCAACGGCCAGCATGCCTACTTCCAGCTCATCCACCAGGGAACCGCGTTGGTTCCCGCCGACTTCATCGGTTTTGTCACGGCGAATCACGACGTGCGCCAAGGCGGTGCGGACCACCATGTCCTGCTGATGGCGAACTTCTTCGCCCAGACCGAGGCGTTGGCCTTCGGCCGGACCGCCGAGCAGCTCGCCGCCGACCGGGTGGACCCAGAAATCATTCCACACCGGACATTTCCGGGCAACCGTCCCACCAACACGATTCTCACCGACCGGTTGACTCCCTTCCGGCTCGGCCAGCTGGTGGCCCTGTACGAGCACAAGGTCTTCACCCAGGGTGCGATCTGGAACATCAACAGCTTCGACCAGTGGGGGGTGGAGCTCGGTAAGGTACTCGCGGAGAGGATCATCCCCGAACTGTCGGCGGACGGGCCGCTGGAGTTGGCCCACGACAGCTCCACCAACACTCTCATCCGCCGTTTCCGCGCCGCCGGCACGGGCTGAGAGTCCCGGACCTGTCTGGCCGATATATCCAAACCATCCGGTTCAGGACTGATTCCCGAAGCTGCCGTGACTCTGCGTCGGCAGAATTCGGAATCTTGGTTACCGTCGGTAGTATCGCTGCATCGGGTGTACGTATCTCGTGACTCGGGGAGAGACCACGCTGTTGGCGATTCCGGTCCGGGAGACCTGCCGGGTCGCCAGGACAACGCAAGCCAGGAGGTGTCGCCCCGGTGTCAACCGGCCGGGGGGCGGGGCCAGGGGTCGGGCGGCGCGGTACGACGAGCGTCGGCAGGAGTAGCGGGGGGGCGGAAACATGCAGGTCGAGGCTGGTCATCTGCGGATGTCGGTGACCCATTCCGGGTGCGATGTGGTCATCGTGCTTGACGGCGAGCTCGACACCCGCGGCCGGCTGCGGTTTCGCCAGGAGATCCATGAACTGCTGGGGCGTGGCGGCACCGCCGTGACCGTGGACGTCGCCGGCCTACGGGCCATCGACATCGCCGGGATGGCCGCCCTGCTCCGGGCCGAGTTGCTGCTGCGAGGCGTTCACTCGAGCCTGCGGGTTCGCGGCGCGTCCCCGGCGTTCATGGCGTTGCTGCGTTCGACCGGCCTGACCGGTCGCCTGCAGGTCGACGCGGGGCCACGCTGGTCGGGCGCGACCGCA
>NZ_CAUVXO010000015.1:22247-23050 GCF_963555865.1 Protofrankia sp. Cr1 | reverse complement strand
TTCTTGGACTGGCGCGACACGATCAGTCGCAGCAGCCGGGTCGGGGGCGGTCCGCCACCGTTGAGGTCACCGTGGGGCTCGTCGTCGGGATCCGGGACCAGTCGGAGTCGGGGCCGGCGTACTTTCTCGATCATTTGTTCCACCTGGTGCATAGCCAACATGCCGATCATGAGTACCAGTGGGAATCCCAGCACAATTGCTACGGATCCGGCCATCGCGTCCTCCGAGCCTCGCCCGAAAACACGGAAAGTCCCGTTGTGATCTTTCTGTGTCATCCGCAGTCCTGTTACCCGCGGTCGCGCGAAATTCACATCCAGGCGACGGTTTCGTGCGTCCGGGGTGAGTGCCGTCGCGTCCCTAGTGCCGGGCGCCCTTGGCCTCCTGTCACCATGTCTGGTATGTCGAGGCCTGCCGCCACACAACCGGCGGGCTCTGGCGGTGCCCAGCCAGGTGGCCCGGCAGGTGTTCCGTCCGCAGGCCCACCGCTGCGCGGTCCCTACCGCGGTCCGTGGCCCGTCCAGCGCGCCATCCCGACCGAGGCCCACCTGCGGGCGCGGATGCGGATGCTGGCCGAGCAGATCGAGATCTCGCAGGCCGAGATCGTCCTGTATCGGGCGGCCTATGAGCGGGCCAGCGAAGAGGAGACCGCGGACCGTCCATGGCTGCGCGGTTCCCTTGAACGCCTCGCCGTCCCCCGCCTGGCCCGGGCGCTGGCCCGTGAGCTCGACGCCATGGAGCGTTTCCGGTTGTGGGCGGAGGAGCTCTACTACCTCCAGGAAGAGGCCCGCGCCAACGGTCTGCTC
>NZ_CAUVXO010000015.1:15880-21988 GCF_963555865.1 Protofrankia sp. Cr1 | reverse complement strand
GGGCGGCTCCGGTGATGTTGCCTTTCTTCTCGTAGCAGGAGATGGCTGCATCGATCTTCGGTCCGGCCGCGTCGACCTGGCCGGTTCGGTGGAGCACCTCGGCGTAGGCCAGCCACGCCTGCGCCTGTCCGTCCCAGTCGTCGGTTCGCCCGGCCAGGTCGCAGGCGGCCTCGGCGAACCGGACGGCCTCGACCTCGCGTTCACGGCCACGCATCGCCAGTACCTTCGCGTGTACCCCGCACCAGCCGGCCTGGGCGGGGACCTGGTCACCGGCAGCGGCGTCGCGGGAGCGGGACACGTAGGTGGCCGCCTCGTCGAGGCGGCCGAGTTTGACCAGGACGTCGGCGAGGGCCGCGGCACGCGTGGCCAGGTGCGCACGCTCGCCCATCCGGGCCAGCCGACGGCAGCTGCGCCGCAACTCGTGCTCGGCCGTGTCGAGGTCATCGGTGAGCAGGGCGACGCGGGCAACGACGAAGCCCCCGTAGAGCGGGTCTCCGCGGGGGCTCCGGACGTCCCAGACGATCTCTTCAGCCCGGCTCAGGTGGTCCCTGGCGGCGTCGAGGTCCCCCGCCATGGTGAACAGCAGGGCCAGCTGGGCGAGCAGGGAACGGCGCAGGCCGCGGTCGTCCCCGACGCCGGCCAGCGCCCGGGTGGCCCGCTCGACCGATTCGCCGATCGGGCGCGGGGCGAAACTCAGCAGGTGGACGAGGTCACGGCGCATGGTCTGGGCGTCACGCAGCACGCCGGACTCCTCGGCATGGCGGACGGCGGCCTGCATGGCCCGCTCCGCCTGGGCGTAGCGGCCGGCCGCCATGTGGGCGGCGGCCTGACCACGGCAGGCGAGCGCGGCACCGACCTCGTCCCCGTCCCGGATGAAGATCGGTAGTGCCCGGGTGGCCTCGCCGAGGGTCTCGGCGACCAGCCCCTCCGGGCTTGTCGTGAACATGAGCCGCAGGTGGGCGAGGCGCGCGTGCGCCCGCAGACCGGCGTCACCGATCCGGGCGGCCCGGTCGGTGGCTTGGCGCAGCATGCGTTCGGCGTCGCTGAACCGGCCGAACGAGTGCAGCGCCCAGCCCAGGTCGATCTCGGCGCGGATGCGTAGTGGATCGGTGACAGGCAGAAGTTTGATCGCTCGTTTGAGTAGGCCGGCCGCGCCTGTCTCGTCGCCCTGACGAACCCGGTCGGCGGCTTCGATCAGACAGGTCGCGGCGTGGCGTCCGAGCTGCGCGGTCTCGGCGTCGCGCAGCCCGAGCTCGACCCGGTACCGGTAGGCCTGTTCCAGGTGATAACCGACCAGCTCGTCGTGCTCGCCGGGACGCCCGATCATCCGGGCCTGCAGCCAGGCGGCGAACCCCTGGTGCAGCTGCGCACGCTGGCGTTTGGACGTGGCCTGGTAGGCGCAGTCGCGCAGCAGGACGTGCAGGAACCGGAAGGCGTCCACGCCGGGCAGGTCTGAGCGGTCGGCATGGACCAGTTCCTTGCGTACCAGCGACTGGCAGTGCGCGGCCACGCCGGCCCGGTCGGCCGGGGCGGACAGCTCGACCACGGCGTCGAGGTAGAACCGTTGACCGACCACGGCAGCGCGTTCCAGCACCCGCCGTTCGTGCATGTTGAGCCGGTCGAGACGGGCGGCGAGCAGCGCGGAGATCGTGGGTGGAACCTGGACCGAGCCGAGGTTGCCGGTCGCGATCCACCGGTCGCCCTCCCGGCGCAGCAGCCCGTCGTCGACCAGGGCCGCGAGCGTCTGCTCGACGAACAGCGGGTTTCCCGCGGCCGAGTCGGTGATTCTCGACACCAGCGCCGGGTCGAGGTCGTTGGAGCCCATCAACGTGCGGATCAGTCGCTGGCAACGTTCCTCGCTCAGCGGCTGCAACAACATCGACGTGGCGTTGAGCTTGCCTCCGCCCCAGGTCCGGCGCTCCTCCAGCAGCTCGGGCCTGGCCAGGCACAACAGCAGGATCGGCGCCTCCCGGGACCAGTCGGCGACATGCTCGATCAGGTCCAGCAGGGTCGGCTCGGCCCAGTGCACGTCATCGAACCAGATGATCAGCGGACGCTTCTCGGCGAGCGCGGCCAGAAACGTGCGGACCGCCCAGAAGCTCTCCTGCGCACCGACCTCGGCTCCGCCCAGGCCGATCAGCGGCGCCAGCCCGTCCACCACGGCGGCGGCGTCGCCGATGACGTTGTCGACCCCGTCCAGCAGCTCGCGCAGGCGGCGCCGGCCCTCGGGCGCGCTCTCGTCCGCGGACATGCCGGTCGCCTGGCGGACCATCTCCATCAGCGGCCAGTAGGTGATGCCCTCGCCGTAGGACAGGCAGCGTCCGGTGAGCACCGTCGCCCGCGGCGCCATCGCCTCACAGAACTCCCCGACCATCCGGGATTTTCCGATGCCGGCGGGACCGAGCAGGGTGAACAGGTGGCAGGTGCGTTCCTCGATCACCTGTTCGAGGACGTCGCCCAGGCGACGGCGTTCCCGGTCCCGGCCGATCACCGGTGCGGCGAAGCCGTCCGGGGCGAACCGCGCGCCGGGGCCGATGCCGGGGTGCGCCAGGCCGATCAGGCGGTGGGCCCGCAGCGGGGCCTTCTTGCCCTGGACGACCAGGGGTCCGACCGGTTCGCTCCGCACATCCGAACGGATCATCCGCAGGGTCGTGTCGGCGATGAGGATCTCGTCGGGGTCGGCGGCCTCCTCCAGCCGGGACGCGATGTTGACCGCGTCCCCGGTCACGCCGCCGCCGGTGCCCGGCCCGCCGACGGTGACCTCGCCGGTGTTGATCCCGATGCGGATCCGGAACCGGAATCCCCAGTCCCGTTGCAGATCGGCGTTGAGCGCGGCCATGCTGGCGCGGATCTCGAAGGCCGCGCGGGCGGCGCGCAACGCGTCGTCCTCGTGCAGCACGGGGATGCCGAAGACGGCGAACACCGCGTCCCCGATGAACTTCTCGACGGTGCCCCCGTGGGCCGAGATCACTTCGCGGGCGGCGCTGAAGAACCGCCACATGACCTGCTGCAACGGTTCGGAGTCGAGCTGTTCGCCGATGGCGGTGTAGCCGGTGACGTCGCAGAACATGATCGTGACAGTCTTACGGGCGCCGATCCCGAACGTGGGCAGCGGCGTACCGCAGGAGAAGCAGAAGCGCGCTTCTTCCGGGTTGGCCTTTCCGCATGTCGGGCAGGCGACCATGTGCCGGATCGTAGGCCGCGGGGATGCCAGACGGGACGCTGATACACGTGTCAGTCGTTTCGGATGATCGTGATCTGTCCCACAGCCCTGGGCGGGGGATCAGCTACAACCGTTTCCGGCGACGGTTTCCGGCGGCCCGTCCGGCCCGTCCGGCCCGTCCGGCCCGATGTCGGCGGCGGTGCCCTCGATGGCGTCGAGCACCGATCGCAGTAGCTGGAGGAACTCCTCGCGCTGAGCCGTGGACAGATGTCTGGTCATGGCACCGACCTCCGCGGTCCGGTGTCGGTCCGCGGCGGTCAGCCGGGCGCGACCGGCGTCGGTGAGGGCCACGAGCAGGGCGCGCCGGTCGGTCGGATGCGCGGTGCGGATGACCAGCCCCTCGCCTTCGAGCCAGTCCACCGTCTCGGTCATGGTCCGGGCGGTGACGTCGGTGGCGTCGGCGATGTCGCGCAAGCGGGAAGGTCCGCGCCGCTCGACGAGTTGCAGGACCTTGAAGCGGGAGAGCGTGAGCCCGGCCGTGACCTGAAGGGTGTCGTTCACGCGATGACGCAGTCGGTGACTGACTGCCAACAGCGTATCGATGATCTCATCGCCGGTTTGCGGCTTCATTGTTCAGCCATCTTTATTTTGAGGGACATGGATAGTGAGGTAGCCTCATAAAGTACCACCCAGCCGACCGAGGTTGCGATCCGTTGCGGTTGGTCACCCATGGTTAGGGAGAGGCCTATGAGTCCCGTCCGGAGCCCTGCTCGGATCCGGCGTGCGGCGCCCGCGCTCGACCAGCGCGTCGCGGCCGCGGTCGTCTTCGCCGCGACGATGTTCATCAGCATCATGGACGTCACGATCGTCAATGTGGCCCTGCCCTCGATCGCCCGTGACTTCGGCGCCTCGACCGGTTCGATCGAGCTGGTGGTGATCGGCTACCTGGTCAGTCTCGCCGTCTTCATCCCCGCGTCCGGATGGTTGGGTGACCGGTTCGGGACCAAACGGGTCTTCCTGGTGGCGCTGGCGGCGTTCACGGCCGCGTCCGCGCTGTGTGGTGCTGCCACCAGCCTTGATGCCCTGGTGGGGTTCCGGATGCTACAGGGAGTCGGCGGCGGCATCCTGATGCCGGTCGGGACGGCCATGCTGTTCCGGGTTTTCCCGCCCGAGCAGCGGGTGCGGGCCGCACGTGTGGTCATCGTTCCCACTGTGATCGCGCCGGCGGCCGGTCCGGTGCTCGGTGGCATCCTCACCGACCACCTGTCGTGGCACTGGGTGTTTCTGGTGAACCTACCGGTCGGGTTGGCCGTGTTCGTGTTCGGCCTGGTTTTTCTGGCCGAACACCGCGAGCCTGCCGCTGCCGGCCGCTTCGACCTGGTCGGGTTCGTGCTCGCGGCGGCGGGATTCGCCCTGATCCTCTATGCGCTCAGTAGCGGGCCGGGCAGCGGCTGGGCATCGGCCAAGGTCGGTGTCGCCGGGTCCGTCGGCCTTGCCGCGACTGTCCTGATGGTCATCTGGGAGCGTCGTCGCGACCGTCCGCTGCTCGCGCTGAGACTGCTCGGCGAGCGGCTGTTCCGGGCGACCAACCTCACGATGCTGTTCGCGACGATGGCCTTCCTCGGCACGCTCTACCTGATCCCGCTGTTCCTGCAGGACGCCCGTGGCGTGAACGCGACCACGGCCGGCCTGGCGCTGTTCCCTGAAGCGCTGGGGGTGCTGGCCGGGTCCCAGCTAGCCGGGCGCGGCTACTCGCGGATAGGGCCGCGGCGACTGATGGTGTTCGGACTGCTCCTGGTGGCAGCCATGCTGGCGTCGATCTCGCGGATGGACCTGGCCACGTCGATATGGCTGATCCGGGCCATGATGTTCCTCGTCGGCACCGGGATGGGATTTGTCTTTCTTTCCGCCCAGACGGCCGCGTTCGCACGTATTTCGCCGGTGGACACCGGTCAGGCGTCCACCTTGTTCAACATGCAGCGACAGCTCGCGTCGGCGCTCGGTGTCGGGTTGGTGACAACGGCGTTGACCCTGTTCGCGCCGGCCGGCGCAAAAACCACGGCCGCGGCTGCGGGAAATGCCGCGGCGTACCACGGCGCGTTCCTGGTGGCGGCTGCGCTCGCCGTCGTCGCCGCGGGGTTCGCGTTGACGGTGCGTGACTCGGATGCGGCCAACACCATGCGTCCACACACGCCTGACGGGCTTACCGCGCCACGGGACGACGACCTGGTCGACGGCGGGATCCCGGTGGCCGCCTGAGGCGGTGACCAATATCCACCGGGCGCTCTAAACCGGGTGTTCACGGACTATGTTGCTCCGCGTATCGGCAGTCCTACCTAAGCTGGTTGGTGTGGCGGCTGGACATCGAGGAGGCGACACCGCGGGTAGCGCGGCTCGCGCGGGCACCGGGGCGGTCAGCGGCGTGGGGCTTGCGGCTGCCGTCATCGCGGCGCTCGGCCTGTTGGCCGTGCTGCTGGTCGGGTGTGGCTCGACCGACGCCGGCACGCAGGCACGGGCACCGTCCCGGCCCTTGGCACCGTCACCGCTAGCCGCAGCCCCGCCCGTGACCACCCCGCCCGTGCTCACCCCGCCCGAGACAGGCCGGGACGATCCGTCGCAGCCCGGCGGTGGTCCGACGGAACGGATGCGTGCTGTGTTCGTTGGGGAACCGTGTGTTCCAGCCGTTGATTCTGCCCCGCGGCAGGCCGTCAACGGGCTGTTCCTTTATTGCGGGCCGAGCGCTGCGGGCCAGCCGCGGTGGGGCGTGACGAGTCCGCAGCCGAGGCAGCTGGTCGTCCCGGCGCCGGGTGCCGAGTGCAACGCTGCGACGGACGGTGACGAGCTCCTCCAGGACGCGAATGGGCGCCCCATCGCCTGCCTGCGTGATCATGATGGCAGCTTCCGTTGGAGCGATGTCTCGTAACTCCTGCACTCCTGCACTCCTG
>NZ_CAUVXO010000015.1:13596-15311 GCF_963555865.1 Protofrankia sp. Cr1 | reverse complement strand
TCCCTCGGTGACAACCGATGCCGGCACTTCCCCGGGGAGACCGCCATGGGGCACTACAAGAGCAACCTCCGCGACATCGAGTTCAACCTGTTCGAGGTACTGGGTGTCGACCAGACGCTGGGTCATGGTCCGTTCGCGGAGATGGATCGCCAGACGGCCCATGACGTGCTCGCCGAGGTCGACAGGTTGGCCACCGGTTCGCTCGCCGAGTCCTTCTCGGAGGCTGACCGCAACCCGCCGGTGTTCGACCCGGAGACCGGCACGGTCACGTTGCCGGCGGCGTTCAAGAAGTCCTATGCCGACCTCATGGACGGTGAGTGGTGGCGGCTGTTCCTGCCGTCACACCTGGGCGGTCTGGGTGCACCTCCGTCGGTCATCTGGGCCGCTTCGGAGCTGATCCTGGGGTCCAACCCGGCGGTGTTCATGTACATGAGCGGTCCGACCTTCGCCGGGATTCTCGACCGACTCGGCAATGCCGCACAGAAGAAGTTCGCCCGCCAGGCGATCGAGCGGCAGTGGGGCGCGACGATGGTGCTCACCGAACCCGACGCGGGTTCGGACGTGGGGGCGGGCCGCACCCGGGCGGTGGCGCAGGCCGACGGCACCTGGCATATCGAGGGCGTGAAGCGTTTCATCACCTCGGGTGACTGGGACATTCCGGAGAACATCTTCCACCTCACCCTTGCCCGGCCGGAGGGAAACGGCCCCGGCACCAAGGGCCTGTCCATGTTCCTGGTTCCGAAGTTCCTGGTGGATCCGGTGACTGGCGAACCCGGCGAGCGAAACGGCGTCTACGTCACCGGCGTCGAGAAGAAGATGGGCCTGAAGGTCTCCGCCACCTGCGAACTGCGGTTCGGCGAGAAGAACCCGGCGGTCGGCTGGCTTGTCGGGGACGTCCACGACGGCATCGCCCAGATGTTCGAGATCATCGAATATGCCCGGATGATGGTGGGTACCAAGGCCATCGCGACGCTGTCCACCGGCTACCTCAACGCCCTGGCGTTCGCGCGGACCCGGGTCCAGGGCGCCGATCTGACCCGGTCGACGGACAAGGCCGCACCCCGCGTCACGATCATCCATCACCCGGACGTCCGGCGGATGCTGATGGTGCAGAAGGCGTATACGGAAGGCATGCGGGCGCTCGTCCTCTACACCGCCACCGTTCAGGACCGGGTCGCCGCGGCCACCGTCGCGGGAACAGTAGACGATCTCGCCGAACGGCTCAACGACCTGCTGCTGCCGATAGTCAAGGGCGTCGGTTCCGAGCGATCCTATGAGCTGCTGGCGACGTCCCTGCAGGTTTTCGGTGGCTCGGGCTACCTGCAGGACTATCCGATTGAGCAGTACATCCGCGACGCCAAGATTGACACCTTGTACGAGGGCACCACGTCCATCCAGGGCCAGGACTTCTTCTTCCGGAAGATCGTGCGAGATCACAGTCAGGCGCTCACCGCGCTGTTCGCCGAGATCCAGACCTTCGCCAAGGACGGCGCGGGGGACGGTTCGCTACGCCGGGAACGGGAGATCCTGGGCGCCGCGTTGGAAAACGTGACATCCATGGTCGGTGTGCTGGTCGGCTTTTTCACCGACGCCGCGGCGGATACCCGGCAGGTGTACAAGGTCGGTCTGAACACCACGCGGCTTCTGATGAGTGTCGGCGACCTCGTCATCGGCTGGTTGCTGCTGCGCCAGGCCGAGGTCGCGACGGACGCGCT
>NZ_CAUVXO010000015.1:11643-13397 GCF_963555865.1 Protofrankia sp. Cr1 | reverse complement strand
CACGCGGTCGGCGACGGTAATGGTAGCCAGGGACCGGGCCTTCTACGAGGGCAAGGTGGCCACGGCCCGTTGGTTTGTCGCGAACGTGCTGCCCGAGCTGTCAACCCGACTCGGTGTTCTGCAGGCAACCGACCTTGATCTGATGGACCTGCCCGAGGACGCGTTCTGAGCCTGGTCGGCACCTGACGCCCGTCAGATCCGGAGCGGGTGGCCGCCGGGCGCGCGAGCTGGAGCTACGATCGCGCGCCCGGCGGACTCCCTACGCCTGACGCGTCAGCAGGACGTGCCAGGCGTTGCGGTAAGGCGGGGCGATCCTCGAACCACCGGTCGTTTCATGATGTGCGCAGCGGCGGGAAAGCCTGGTCCAGCTCATTGCGCATATCCCGCTTGAGCAGGTCGTCGGCCTCGGACGTGCCCTGCCCCTCCAGGAGGAACCTCGCTACCCGCAGGGTCAGATCGACCCGTTCAGCGAGGTTGAGAGCGCCGTTGAATCGGCCGCTGGAGCCTGCGGAGGTCAGGACCTTGGCGACGAATTCGTCGGCGGCCTGTAGTGCCTCCACGCGCGTCATGCGTTTCACCCCTTTGTACGGAAGCTGTGCCGGAAGCCGTAAGCAAGGCGCAACCGTACCAGGCGAGCTCCTTCCTCCGTTGTCCGCCCCATCCCGTGCTCTTTGCCCTGGTTGAGGTTCCGGGTTGGTCCGTTGTGTCCGGTCTTGCCTGCTCCTGTGCGTTGCTCGCCGCGCCCTCAGTATCGTCACTTAGAGCAAGCATGGATGGGCCGGTCCGGCTATTCGGAACAAGGCCGATCAAGGAATTGGATCAGTTCCAGGCGAGGGCCACGGCCGGGTCGGCGAGCATTCTGGCGACATCCGCGAGTACCTTTGCGCCGAGCTCACCATCGACGATCCGGTGGTCGAAGGTCAGGGCGAGCTGCGCCACCGTCCGGACGGCAAGGTTCCCGTCATGCACCCACGGCATCGGGCGGATCGCGCCGAGGGCGAGGATTGCCGCCTCCGGCGGATTGAGGATGGGTGTTCCGGTGTCAATGCCGAACACGCCGATATTGGTAATGGTGATGGTCCCGCCGCGTAGTGCGCCTGGTGTGACTGTCCCGGTCCGGGCTGCCGCGGTCAGCTCGTGCAGGGCGTGTCCGAGCGCGACCAGTCCCATCTCCTGCGCAGCCGGAATATTCGGCACGACGAGCCCGCGGGGTGAAGCCACCGCGATCCCGAGGTTGACGGTCTCATGGATGACGATCTGCGCGGGCTCGTCGCCGGACGCTTCCTCCCAGCAAGAATTGATCATCGGATGACGCTGGACGGCGGTCAGCAGCGCCTTCGCGACGAACAGCAGCGCGGTCACCTTCACACCCGCGAACTCGGGCAGCGCGGCGATCCGGTCACGCGCGGCCATCGTCTCGGTGACGTCGACACTGACGAACTCGGTGACCTGCGGCGCGGTGTACGCGCTGGTCACCATGGCCGCCGCGGTCGCGCGCCGGACGCCGGTCACCGGCACCCGGCGGACCCGGGCGCCCCGCTCGTCGTGGGCGGAGGTGCGGGCCGCCTCGACATCCGCCCGGCTGATCGTTCCATGCGGTCCGGTGCCGGTGACCCGCCAGATGTCGACACCGAGATCCCGAGCGAGCTTGCGGACCGGTGGCTTCGCGAGTACAGGCCCGTCCCGGTCTGGTCTGGCCTGGTCTGGCTCGACCGGTGTGGGCTGGACGGTCGGCGCGGTCCGGCGCCGGGTCC
>NZ_CAUVXO010000015.1:8998-11249 GCF_963555865.1 Protofrankia sp. Cr1 | reverse complement strand
CCACCTCGACGAGCGGCTGATTGACCGCTACCGGCTCGCCCACCTCCACCAGCCACCGGACGATTTCGGCGTCCGGTAGGCCCTCGCCCAGGTCGGGGAGGCGGAACTGTTCATGTGGCACGGGTGACCTCCAACTTGCTGCCCGGCATCGGACCCACCGGTCAGTACTGGAAGGAACGGTCGACGGCGTCCATGATCCGGTCGACGTCCGGTAGGTAGTGGTCCTCCAGACGGGCCGGCGGGTACGGGATGTCATAACCGGTGACGCGTAGTACCGGAGCCTCCAAGGAGTAGAACGCGGCCTCGGTCACCCGGGCCGCGATCTCCGCGGACAGGGACACGTTCGACGGCGCCTCGTGAACGACGACACACCGGCCGGTCCGGCGCACGGACGTGAGCACCGGAGTCAGGTCGAGGGGGGACAGGGTGCGCAGGTCGATGACCTCAAGCTCGCGACCCTCGTCGGCCATTGCCACGGCCGCGTCCAGGCAGGTCCGTACCATCGGGCCGTAGGCGACCAGTGTTGCGTCGTCGCCGGTCCGCACGACCCGGCTGGTGTGCAACGGGATCGCCCGGTCAGCGGCTCGTCGGTTTCGACATCTCCTTTTTCCCAGTACCGGCGCTTGGGCTCGAAGAAGATCACCGGGTCGTCGGCCGCGACCGCCTGCCGGATCATCGTGTGGGCATCGGTCGGGCTGGAACAGGCGACGACCTTGAGGCCGGCGGTATGGCAGAAGTAGGCTTCCGGTGACTCGCTGTGGTGCTCGACAGCGCCGATGCCACCACCGAACGGGATGCGGACCGTCACCGGCAACCGGACCCGTCCCCGGGTCCGGTAGTGGATTTTCGCCAGCTGGGTGACGATCTGGTCGAAGGCCGGGTAGACGAAGCCGTCGAACTGGATTTCGCATACCGGCCGGAGCCCACGCATGGCCATCCCGATCGCGGTTCCGATGATCGCGGACTCGGCCAGCGGTGTGTCGATGACGCGCGCCTCGCCGAAGTCGGCTAGCAGCCCCTCGGTGATCCGGAAGACGCCGCCGAGCCTGCCGACGTCCTCACCCATCACCACGACCTTCTCATCGGCGGCCATGGCCGTGCGCAGTCCGGTATTGAGAGCCTTGGCCAGCGTCAGCGTCGAGCGCACCGTCAGTTCGCCTTTCGCGGTTCGAGCGTTGCCGGTGCCAGTTCGAGCTCCAGACAGGCGTCCCGCGCGGCGCTCAGGGTCTCGGGTTCGTCCACGTACACGTGATCGAAAAGGCTCTGCGGGGACGGGTCGGGCAGCCGCACGCACCGGCTGCGCACCGTCGCCGCGAGGGCGTCGGCCTCGGCGTCGAGAGCGGCGGCGCCAGCGTCGTCCAGAAGCCCGCAGCCGCGTAGGTAGGTGGTCATCCGTGCCACCGGGTCCCGCTGGCCCCAGTGCGCCAGCTCCGCTGCGTGGCGGTACCGGGATGGATCGTCAGCGGTGGTGTGCGCGCCCATCCGGTATGTCACCGCCTCGACCAGTGTCGGATGTCCCCGGCGGGCCGAGTCCAGCGCCCAGCGGGTCACCGCGAGCGTCGCCAGCACGTCGTTGCCGTCAACCTGGACGCCCCGGATACCGAACCCGGACGCTCGCCGGTAGATCGGTGCCAGGCTCTGCCGTCGGGCCGGTTCGGAGATCGCCCACTGGTTGTTCTGGCAGAAGAACACCACCGGAGCTGCAAAGACACCCGCCCAGTTGAGCGCCTCGTTGACGTCCCCCTGGCTGGACGCCCCGTCACCGAAGTAGACCAGCGTCGCTGACATGTCCTGGTCCTGGTTCCGGCTCTGGCCGTTGCTGCTGCTGGTGCCGGTGCTGCCAGTGCCAGCGGGGCCAGCGGCATGCTCGCGGGAGACGGCCATCGCATAGCCGGTGGCGTGCAGGGCCTGCGAGCCGACGACGATCGCATAGCACTGGAATCCGTGCTTGTCCGCGTCCCATCCGCCGTGGGTGACCCCGCGGAACAGGCCGAGGACGTCGAGCGGGTCGACCCCGCGGCACCAGGCCACCGCGTGTTCGCGGTAGGACGGGAAGACCATGTCGTCGTCGCGCAGCGCCCTGGCCGAGCCGACCTGGGCCGCCTCCTGACCACGCAGGCTGGCCCACAGGCCGAGTTCGCCCTGACGCTGGAGAGCCGTTGCCTCGTCGTCGAGGCGGCGCGCGATCACCATGTCGCGCAGGAGCCCGTACAGGTCGGCGTCGGTGAGGTCCGCGAGGTAGGGGTCGTAG
>NZ_CAUVXO010000015.1:5695-8547 GCF_963555865.1 Protofrankia sp. Cr1 | reverse complement strand
AGCGGGACCGTTCGCCGCGGAGCTGACGATAGTCGTCCCATGGTGGCGAGCAACCCGGACACGGGATGCGGGTACCCGCCGTGGTTGACGCACCCGGATAGCGTGGTGCAGTGACAGCTGCCCCCTCATCCGCGACCGTCGCGGACACCGCCACAGCCACCGATGCCGCCGCTGGCGCGAATGTCGATGCCGGCGCGAATGCCGGCGCCGTGCGCCCGCCCGTCCGCCGCGACCTCGGCCGGGTCGGGATCTGGAGCGGCCAGTTCGACTTCTCCCCGGCCTCGGTTGTCCAGGCGGCCGTCGCCGAACTCGATGAGCTGGGCTATCCCGCGATCTGGACGGGTGAGGTCAAGGGCAGGGAGGTCCTGGTGACCGCGGCCCTGATGCTCGCGGCGACATCCCGGCTCACGGTCGCCACCGGGATCGCGCAGATTCTCGCCCGACATCCCCAGACGATGATGGCCGGCCACATGACGCTTGCCGAGGCGTTCGGGGACCGTTTCCTGCTCGGCATCGGCGTGTCCCACGCGTCCCTGATGGAGATCCGCGGCGTTCCCTACACCAAGCCGTTGTCGCAGCTACGGGCCTACCTCGACGAGATGGACCGGGCCGCTGCGGAGCAGTACCGGGCGGTGCCACCGACATCGTCGACGCGGGTCCTGGCCGCGCTCGGCCCGAAGATGCTGGAGCTGGCGCGGGTCCGGGCGGACGGCGCGCACACCTACTTCGTGCCGCCGGAGCACACGGCCGGCGCGCGGGAGATCCTGGGGCCGGGCAAGCTGCTCGTCCCGGAGCAGGCGTTCGTCCTCGACACGAACCCCGAGACCGCGCGGGAGCTGGCCCGGCGGCACACCGGTTCGTACCTGCGGCTACCGAACTACACGAACAACCTGCGCCGCTTCGGCTTCACCGACGACGACCTCACCGGTGCCGGCTCAGACCGGCTTGTCGACACGATCGTGCCTTGGGGTGATCCCGACGTCCTGCTTGCCCGGATCACCGAGCATCTCGATGCCGGCGCCGACCACGTATGCGTTCAGGTCCTCGACCCGGACCGCCGTGGTCTGCCCCGCCGGCAGTGGCGTGAACTCGCCCCGGCCCTGCGCAGCCTCGGCTAGGGCCGCTGCGGTGGGACGTGCTGGCGTGCGGATGCCGCTGGTGTGGCTGCTGTCGCCGTGGATGTTGTTGGCGTGGATGCTGGCGGTCTGGACACTGCTGGCGTGCGGCGGGTCCGGTCCACCGTCGGCGGGCGGCGTCCCGGCGGCGACGGTACCGGCCCTCGACGGCACGGGGCTGATCGTGTCCTCCACGGGGCCGGTAGCCGGCGCTCCAGCGGGCACGGCGCCTTCCAGCCCGCCGTCCGGTCCGCCGTCCGGTCCGGTGGGCGCGCCCGGACAGCGTCCGACGGGCAGCCCGATCACGATCGCCTTCGGTGGGGACGTGCACTTCGAGGGTAGGTCCGGGGCCCGCTTGGCCGCTGATCCCGCCACCGCGCTCGGGCCGATCGCGCAGGCGCTGCGTCGCGCCGACCTGGCGATGGTCAACCTGGAGACGGCGGTGACCACGGCTGGTACACCGGTTCACAAGGCCTTTGTCTTCCGCGCGCCACCGTCGGCGTTCGTCGCGCTGCGGGCCGCCGGCGTCGATGTCGCCACCCTGGCGAACAACCACGGCATGGACTACGGCGTGGACGGTCTGCGTGACACCATCGCCGGTGCCCGGTCCGCCGGATTCCCGATCGTCGGGATCGGCCTCGACGACGCGCAGGCCTACGCCCCTGTGCGTACGACCGTGAAGGGCCAGCGGATCGCCGTCATCGGCGCGACCCAGGTGATCGACGACGAGCTGGCTTCGGACTGGACGGCCGGACCCGGCAAGCCGGGCCTGGCCAGCGCGAAGAACATCCCACGGCTGCTGGCGGCCGTCCGGGCCGCCCGTAGCGGAAGCGACACTGTGGTCGTCTACCTGCACTGGGGTGTGGAACGCGCATCCTGCCCGACACCGGCACAGCGGGCGTTGGTGCCACAACTTGTCGAGGCCGGCGCGGATGTGATCGTCGGGTCGCACACGCATGTGCAGCTCGGCGGCGGCTGGGGGCCCGACGGTGTGTATGTCGATTACGGCCTGGGCAACTTGGTCTTCTATGCGTCCGGGGATGGCCCGAACACCATGTCTGGTGTGCTCACACTGACAGTCGCCGGACGAGCGGTCACCGCGGCGGAGTGGATGCCGGCCCGGATCGCCGGCGGCGTACCGGTGCCGCTGGCTGGTGCGCAGGCCTCGGCCGCCCGCAGCGCCTGGGATCAGCTCCGCACATGCGCGGATCTCGCGGCTGAGCCGCCGAGGCACGGCCCGGAGTAGGTCGGTCCGGTCGGTCGGTCCGGTCGGTCCGGTCGGTCGGTCCGGTCGGTCCCGGTCAGTCCGGGCTGGCCGCGCAGGTGGTGCAGGTGCCATAGATCTCCAGGGTGTGGGCCACGTCGGTGAAGCCCGCGGCCGTCGCGACGCGGTCCGTCCACGCCTCGATTTCGGGTCCTTCGACCTCGACGGTCCGTCCGCAGTGGCGGCACACCAGATGATGGTGATGGCTGTCGGTGGCACAGCGGCGGTAGAGGGTCTCACCGTCGTCGCGCCGCAGCACGTCGACCTCGCCACGGTCGGCGAGGACCTGCAGATGCCGGTAGACGGTGGTCAGGCCGACGGGCTGGCCGGAGTCGCGCAGGTGCGCGTGCAGGTCCTGGGCGCTGGTGAAGGCGTCGATCTCGGCGAGCGCGGCGGAGACGGCATCGCCCTGACGGGTGGCCCGGACGGTTGTTCCCCGGCCGAGCGCGGACCGTCTGTTACCGGCCGGGCCG
>NZ_CAUVXO010000015.1:2825-5309 GCF_963555865.1 Protofrankia sp. Cr1 | reverse complement strand
CCTGGTGCCGGGGTCGGCGCGGGTTGGCTGGATTCGGCACTGGACACAGCGTCCACTCTCTCACCGCATGGCAGGTCCGGGAGCTGACAAAGGGGCCACAGTCGTGGTCGTAGATCACCCTGCCATCAGCGCTGTGCGTAGGTCGCGAGGAACCGGCCGATACGGCCGACCGCGTCGGTGAGATCGTCCACACCGGGCAGGGTGACTATCCGGATGTGGTCGGGTCTGGGCCAGTTGAAGCCGGTGCCCTGCACGACGAGAATCTTCTCGGCCAGAAGCAGGTCCAGGACGAGCCGTTCGTCATCGACGATCGGGTGAACGGCGGAATCGATACGTGGGAACGCATACAGCGCTCCACGTGGCTTTACGCACGATATGCCGGGAATATCGTTGAGCAGTTTCCACACCACGTCGCGTTGCTCGTGCAGCCGACCACCGGGCAGGACGAGATCGCCGGCGCCACCGTCATCCGCAAGCGCGGCCTGCATCGCGTACTGGCCCGGGACGTTGGCGCACAGCCGCATGTTCGCCAGGATGTTGAGGCCTTCGACATAACTGGAAGCATGCATACGTGGACCGGAAAGAACCATCCAGCCGGAGCGGAAGCCGGCGAGGCGGTACGCCTTCGACAGCCCGTTGAACGTCACACACATGACATCCGGGGCGAGCGCCGCGGTGGAGACGTGCTCGGCGTCGTCATACAGGATCCGGTCGTAGATCTCGTCAGAGAAGATCATAAGGTTGTGTCGGCGGGCGATCTCGATGATGCCGGCGAGGACCTCACGACTGTAGACGGCGCCGGTCGGGTTGTTCGGGTTGATCACCACGATTGCCCGCGTCCTGGCGGTGATTTTGCCGGCGATGTCGTCGACGTCGGGCGTCCAGTCGGCGGATTCGTCGCACATGTAGTGGACGGGCCGGCCGCCGCAGAGGCTGACCACCGCTGTCCACAGCGGGTAGTCCGGTGCCGGGAGCAGCACCTCGTCGCCGTCGTTGAGCAGCGCCTGCAACGACATCATAATCAATTCTGAGACGCCGTTACCGAGGTAGACGTCGTCGGTGTCGATACTGGCGATACCCTTACCGGTCGCGTACCGGACCACGGCCGCTCGTGCGGATGGCAGGCCCTTGGAGTCGCTGTAACCCTGCGCGTCGGCGAGGCTGTGTATCACTGCCTGGAGAACCGCCGGTGGGGCGGCGAACCCGAACGGCGCGGGGTTGCCGATGTTCAGCTTCAGGATGCGCTGACCCTCGGCTTCCAACCGCGTCGCCTGGTCGAGGACGGGACCCCGGACGTCATAGCAGACGTCGGCGAGTTTGTCGGACTGGGTGAACTCCATCTGCCAAGGGTAGGCGCGCCGTCCACCGGATTTTCTCACCCTGGCCAGGGGAGTCGGGCCAGGTGCTGCGGGGTCAGTGCGGGGTCAGGTGTTGCGGGGCAGATCGGGGGTGAGACCGCGGCCCAGCCCGCGGCCAAGACGGACAGGATGGCGCACCGGCACCGGTACCGGCAGCGGGCCGGTGTCGTCGACATCGGCGAAATGGGTCTCCTTGCGGACCTGGTAAACCCAGCTTTTGCTGACGCTGATGCCGCGGGCGGCGAGCAAGGCCGAGGCCTGCGATGCCGATCCGCCGGTCTGTTCCAGTGCGTGGATGATGGCGTCGCGCTTTCCGGTGATGTCCAGTCCCGGGGACTCCGGACCGGACGACTGCGCGGCAGCGTCGTGCAGGTCGGCCTCATCCGCCGCCCCGGCATCAGCCTCCGCACCGGCGTCATGCATGCCCGGACGGTGTCCACCGGGCAGATCGACCAGATCGACCAGATCGGCTGCATCGGTCGGCTCCACGGGGTCGGCCAGGTCTGCCAGATCGGCCAGATCGGCCAGATCGATGGCGTCGGCGGGATCTGGCGTCGGCACCGGGGCGGGGGCGAGGAACAGCGGCGACCGCCCGACCGTGGACTGCTCCGCGCGCGGGCTGGGAATGCTTGCTGTGCCGCCGGCATCCGCGAGGCGCCGTGCGGCAACGCCCGTGACGCCCGTGACGCCCCTGGCTTGGCGGTGAGCGGCGGGGCTGGAGCCAGTGGGATGGATCTGGCGCATGAGCAGTTCATAGGAGCCGAGCAGCGCCAACGGTGGCCATGCCGCGATGACCCGGGCTGTCAGGGTGGGTTCCGCGTGCAGGACGTTTGCAGCCAGTGACGCACATGCACCCAACGTAAGGAGCGCGTAGGACAGCCCGGAACGGCGCCGTCCCGCGCGGCGATCCGCCAGCATGGTCATGGATGCGGCTACGATCATGCCGTCCACGCTGAACGGCAGCACCGCCGCCGTCATGGAGTCCTCGCCGTGTCCAACCGCGACGCCGCGCATGTGGCGGTAGGAGACGAAGGCCGCCACCGCCGCGACCAGGGTGACGGCCGCAACCGTCGTCACCCGAATGGCCCGCTCTGCAAACGCATCCGATTGACCACCAAGAGACACC
>NZ_CAUVXO010000015.1:1511-2421 GCF_963555865.1 Protofrankia sp. Cr1 | reverse complement strand
TCATCGGATGCCCGCCATCCTGGCGCGGACCGGGCCGAGCTCACCGGCATCCGGACGGACTCCGGTGTGTCTACTACGGGTCGAAACCATCCTGTTGCATACTGAAGTCGAAGTGGTCGAAGTCGTAGTGGATGTCACTGGGCTGCAATCGTTGCCTCTTGCAGTGGTGCCATCTCGCTGCCACCGAATGCGGCCGTGAGCCTGTAGTGGGTCAGGGTGGACGCGGTGGGGCCGAAAGTCACCTGAGGGTCGTTGAGTAGGAACACGTCATCGCAGGTCAGATGTGCGAGCGCCAGATCACGGGTCGAGATCACGACGCTGGTGCCGCCTGCCCGCATGGTTGCGAGCGTGGACAACAGAGCGGCCTGGCAGAGCACGTCAACCTCGGTAAACGGCTCGTCAAGCAGCAGCAGGCGTGGCTGCTGCGCGATGGCACGGGCGAGCATCACCCGTTGGCGCTGGGCGCTCGACAGCGTCCCGAAACAGTCGCTGGCATGATCGGCGAGTCCGACTGTCGCCAGTGCCCGGGCGGCCGCCGCCCGGTCGGTGAAGGTGGGTCGCCGCACCCATCCGATCCACCGGTACCGTCCCATCAGGACGATCTGGGTGACGGTTACCCGAACCTTGGCGTCAAGGGTCTCGGTCTGCGGCACGTATGCGATCCGACGGCGGGCTCGGGCCGGTTGTTGACCGAACACGGTGACCGATCCGCCGGTCACCGGCGCCAGCCCGAGGACAGCTTTGATCAAGGTTGATTTTCCGGCACCGTTCGGGCCGATCACGGCGACGGCGTGGCCGGTCTCGACGGTTCCGTGGACGGTGGTCAGGACCGGAGTCCGGTCATAGGCGACAGTGGCCCGGTCGAAGACCACAGCCGGGCCTGCGGTCTCGGGAGTTTCCGGTCTTTCGG
>NZ_CAUVXO010000015.1:0-902 GCF_963555865.1 Protofrankia sp. Cr1 | reverse complement strand
TATTCCGGCCGGCCGGCTCCGGACGTCCACTTCGATCAGTCGCTCGGCGGCCTTGCTCGCTGGTCGTTCCCCGGCGGTTTTCACCGGTGCGTCCGGTGTGCTGTATGTGCCGCCCGACAGCCCCCGCATTGCCTCGGTCATGCTTCGAGACGGTACGGCCATTGCGTGTGCAACGCATAGCGGACTGTGATCGCGCTGGCGACATCACCTGTTCGGGTGGATACGACCCGCCGCTGCGGCGACCTGCCGAAGATCGGTGATCTTTCGAGGTTTGTGTGCCGAAAACGGCCCTGTTGATCTTACAAACCTAGAAAGATCGTTTCTGTCGAGTCCCGGCAGCGAATCGCGACCGTGCGCGGCGGATGGCGGATGGCGGATGGCGGATGGCGGCATGATCGCTCATGATGTGCGGTAGGTGATGGTCACGCGGCGGTTCTGGGCGCGGCCGGGGCTGTTGTCCGAGCCGTCCGGGTTGGTGTTCGGGGCCACCGGGTTGGCCGAGCCCTGTCCGGTAGCGGTGACCAGAACATCGCCGGGGGCTTTCGGGCGCAGCAGGTCCGCGACCGCGTTCGCCCGTCGTTGGGACAGGATGACGTTGTACGCGGGCGTGCCGGTGCTGTCGGTATAGCCGTTGACTGCGACCGTCCCCTTGGCGTTACCGATCTGCGGGGCGATGTCGGTGAGCTGGCTGCGGGCCGCATCGGTCAGCTCGGCGGAGTCGAAGGCGAACAACACATCCGAGCTGATGGTCACGGCCACTCCGGAGCCGTCATGGCGCTCGGTCCGCAGCGCGAGGACAGCCTTGTCGAGATTGATCGGACGGACCGCATCCACCAGGTCGATCTGCAGGACCGATTCGGCGATGGCCTGATCGCTCACTGTCTCCACGGGTGCGGGAGGCG
>NZ_CAUVXO010000014.1:34158-37794 GCF_963555865.1 Protofrankia sp. Cr1 | reverse complement strand
CCGCCGGAACGGGCCGAGCCGCCGGAACAGGCCGAGCCGCCGGAACAGGCCGAGCCGCCGGCGGGACCAGCAGGGTTACCCATTGGTAACAACCTGCCGTAGGCTTCGGGGTGTCGGCGAGCACGTCGGCACCGGCTTTGTCCGGGTCCCCCGGTCAGGAGGCACAGGTGTTCCTAGCTGCCAGGGACTCCGTCCGCGACGTCGTGTTCGTCGACGGCGTCCGCACCCCCTTCGGCAAGGCGAAGGGGGTCTATTCCGAGACACGCGCGGACGATCTCATCGTCAGGGTCATCCGCGAACTGCTGCGGCGCAACCCGTCGCTGCCGGCCGACCGGATCGACGAGGTGGCGATCGCCGCCACCACCCAGATCGGCGATCAGGGCCTGACCATCGGCCGGGTCGCGGCGATCCTGTCCGGTCTGCCGCAGTCCGTACCCGGCTACGCCGTCGACCGGATGTGCGCCGGGGCGGTCACCGCGGTCACGACGACCGCGTCCGCGATCGCCGTCGGCGCCTACGACGTCGCGATCGCCGGCGGGGTCGAGCACATGGGCCGCCACCCGATGGGCGAAGGCGCCGACCCCAACCCCCGTTTCGTCTCCGAGCGGCTGGTCGACCTCTCCGCGCTGGTCATGGGGCAGACCGCGGAGAACGTGCACGACCGCTACCCGACGATCACAAAGGCGCGGGCGGACGCATACGCCCTCGCCTCCCAGCAGAAGGTGGCCAAGGCCTACGCGGACGGCCGGCTCCAACCCGATCTCGTTCCGGTAGCGGCCCGGCACGTCGACAGTGGCTGGGATCTCGTGGCGAGCGACGAACCACCGCGCCCGGACACGACGTTGGCCGGACTCGCCGGCCTCAAGACCCCGTTCCGCCCCCACGGCCGGGTGACCGCGGGTAACGCGGCGGGCATCAACGACGGCGCGACCGGATGCATACTCGCCGCCGCGGACGTCGCCGGGGAACTCGGTCTCACCGCGAAGATGTCCCTGGTCGGCTTCGGCTTCGCCGGCGTCGAACCCCACGTGATGGGGGTCGGGCCGATCCCGTCCACCGAGAAGGCCCTGGCCCGTACCGGCCTGTCCATCGACGACATCGGGCTGTTCGAGCTGAACGAGGCCTTCGCCGTCCAGGTACTGGCCTTCCTCGACCACTTCGGCATCGCGCAGGACGACCCGCGGGTGAACCCCTACGGCGGCGCGATCGCCCTGGGGCATCCGCTGGCCGCCAGCGGCGTACGGCTGATGACCCAGCTCGCCCACCAGTTCGCCGAGCGTCCCGACGTCCGTTACGGACTCACCGCCATGTGCGTCGGCCTCGGCATGGGCGCCACGACCATCTGGTCGAACCCGCATTTCAACGACGCGGCGGACACGGCGGACGCGGCTGGAGAGCCAAACGGCGCGCGACGATCGTCAGATCGCGCGCCCGCAGGCCGCAGTCCCCGGAGCACTAACGGGACGGGAGCGGCAACATGAGCTCGACCGACACGCCGACCCTCGATCATCCGGGCGAGGTGGTGACGCACGCCCACGTCCGTTACGTGCAGGTACCGGATGTCGCGGGGCCGATTGCGCTCATCACCCTTGACAACGGCATGGACCACACTCGGCCGTCGACCTTCGGCCCCACCGGGCTGCGCAACCTGCTCGCCGCCGCGGCTGAGATCGAGGCGCACGCCCCGGCCGTGTCGGCCGTCGCCGTCACCGGCAAGCCGTTCGTCTTCCATGTCGGCGCCGACCTGTCCTTCCGGTCGTCGTTCACCGATCCGCGGGCAATCCGGCCTGCCATCCACGCGTTGAGCGAGCTCGGGCACACCGCGATGCGCCGGATCGGCGCGGGACGCCTGGCCGGCGCCAGGGTGCCCACCTTCGCGCTGATCAACGGCGCGGCCATGGGCGGCGGCCTGGAACTGGCGCTGCACTGTGACTACCGGGCGGTCTCCGGCGCGGTCGCAGCGTTGGCCCTGCCCGAGGTCTTCCTCGGTGTGGTCCCGGGGTGGGGCGGAACCCAGCTGCTCCCGAACCTGGTCGGCGCGGACAGGGCGGTCACCATCGCCATCGAGAACCCGCTGAGCCAGAACAGGATGCTCAACGCCGCTGCGGCGGTCGAGCTCGGCCTCGCCGACGTGCTCCTGGAACCGGCGGACTTCCTGGAAGAGGCCCTGCGCTGGGCGGGTCAGGTCATCCGCGGTGAGATCGACCCGGCCGCCGCGCGGACGCCGGTACGGCGCGGGCAGGCCTGGGCCGACGCGGTCGCCCGTGGCCGGGGGTTGGCCGACGCCAAGCTGCACGGCGCCGCACCCGCGGCCTATCGCGCGTTGGAACTGATCGAGCTCGCCGAGACCGCCGATCTCGACTCCGGCCTTGCCGCCGAGGCCGACGCGCTCGCAGACGTCGCCGTCACCGAGGAGCTGGCTGCCAGCCTTTACGCCTTCGACCTGGTACAGAAACGGGCGAGGCGTCCAGTCGGTGGGCCGGACGCTTCGCTGGCCCGCCCGGTCACCAAGGTCGGTGTGGTGGGCGCAGGCCTGATGGCGAGCCAGCTCGCGCTGCTGTTCGCCCGGCGCCTGGAGGTCCCGGTCGTGCTGACCGACGTCGACCAGGCCCGCCTTGACGCCGGTGTGGCCGCCGTCCACACCGAGATCGACAACCTGTCGGCCAGGGGGAGACTCTCCCCGGACGCTGCGTCGCGGCTGAAGGCGAGCGTGACCGGCTCGCTGGGCCTCACCGCGTTCACCGACGCAGACCTCGTCATCGAGGCCGTGTTCGAGGATCCCGCAGTCAAACGGCAGGTCCTGACCGACCTGGAGGCGGTACTCAGCCCCACGGCCCTGCTGCTGACCAACACCTCCGCCCTGTCGGTCAGCGAGATGGCGTCGGGGCTGGCGCATCCGCAGCGGGTCGCCGGGTTGCACTTCTTCAATCCGGTCGCCGTCCTGCCGCTGGTCGAGGTGGTCCGGGGCAGGCACACCGATGACGCGGCCATCGCCACCACCCTCGCGGTCGCGAAGAAGATCAAAAAAAATGCGGTGCTCACCACCGACACGCCTGCGTTCGCACTCAACCGCCTGCTTCATTCGGTTCATGGGCGAGGTGCTCGGCGCGATCGAGGACGGTACTCCCCCGGCCGAGGCCGACCAGGCGCTGGAACCCCTCGGCCTGCCGATGTCCCCGCTGGCGCTGCTCGGGTTGGTGGGCCCGGCGGTTGTCCTCCACGTCGCCGAGACCCTGCACGCCGCCTATCCTGACCGCTTCGGCAAACCCGAAGGCCTTGCCCGGCTTGTCGCCGCCGGCCGGACCGGGGTCTACGCGGAGCACGGGGATCCGCATGAGATCGACCAGCAGGCCGCCGAACTCCTGCGGGTCCATGCCGACGGTGATGCCCCGGTGCCGACCGGTGAGCAGGTGCGGGAGGCGGCGCTGGCCGCGCTCGCCGAGGAGATCCGGATCATCCTCGACGACGGCGTGGTCGCCGAGGCGGCCGATGTGGACCTGTGCCTGATCCTCGGTGCCGGCTGGCCGTTCCACCTCGGCGGCATCACGCCGTATCTGGATCGCACCGGCGTCAGCGAGAAGATCACCGGCCGCCGTTTCAGCCCGCCGGGTGTAGCGAGCATTTCCTAGTTTCTGG
>NZ_CAUVXO010000014.1:32062-33824 GCF_963555865.1 Protofrankia sp. Cr1 | reverse complement strand
ACTTCTGGGCGTGCGAGCAGAACCACGATCGCACGCCCTTTGTTCAACTAAGAGCGACCGGGCGCGCGAAACAGCAATGTGGTGATGACCGCGCCCGGTAGGTCGGCGCATTCAACACCGACATAGGTTATTTCGGGCGGTACCGGACACCCGGGTCCATAAAATGTGAGCGCACCGACCGATCAGCGGGGTGGCGGTCGGACCGGTGGCGGCGACCGTCCGGGTCCCTCGAGGGCGTTTGACTGATCGCAATTCGACGGGCGACGTTCACTTCCCGGACACCGTCGTTTTATCCGGCGATCATATTTTCCGGACCATCCTCTCCTATCCTCCAGCACAGACAGAACGGTCAGGTCCGGTACAGACCGAAAGGCCGCCGTTAACGGGGGAAAACGGAGGCGACGGGTGCCACGTCAGCTCATGCGACATAGACTCATCGAAGCGGCGACCCAGGTTATTCGCACCCGCGGGCTGGCGGTTGCGACATCCAAGGAGATTGCGCGCGAAGCCAACGTGGCCGTGGGCAGCATATACAATCATTTTGTCGACAAAACGGACCTCATCACCGCGGTGATGCTCGAAGGCCTGCCAACCCTCGACGACGCGCTGGACCAGCTTCGGCTCCGCGTCGGGCGCGGGACGGTACAGGGCAACCTCGAGGAGCTGTCACAGGCTGCAATCATGTTCTTCGCGCAGTACCTGCCGCTGGCCGGGGGGCTGTTCACCGACGCCGAACTGCACGCGGCGGTCCGAACGAAGCTCATCACCGACCGTCGCGATCTGTCCACGGTTCACGATGGCGTGGCGTACTATCTCGCTCAGGAGCAGCAGATCAGCCGGATCAACCGGAACGTCGACCCCACTGTCGCCGCTGCGGTTCTGCTGGGCGCATGCAGCCAGTATGCGCTGCTCACCCACATGTCCCGGCCAGACGCCCTGCCCGAAGCGGTCCGGTACGCCACGCTCACGGTGTTCATGATTCTCCCCGCGCTCGAACCGGATATCGCGGGAACCTGCTGACACGGATTACGGGGAACCCGGCTGACACGGGTTACGGGGAACCCGAGGGTGGGGTTGCCGGAACGTGCCCGGTGAGCTGCCGGTCCGTACCTGCGGGCGGACCAGCTGACGGCGCGGGCTCCGGTGGATGTGCCGTCCACCACGCGGGCTCCAGCCGAAGTCCGGTGAGGGTGTCCGTCTCGTCCCAACGCTCGTGGTCGATCAGGAGTCGCAGCAGTCGGAAGCCCTCCTCAGCCTGGGCGGTCTCCGCCTGCACGCTTGCCGGCGGCGTGCCGGCTCCAGCCCGGGCATGGCGCATCGCGGCCGTCAGCTCACCGGTGGACGCGTCCGTCCGGACGGCGGGCTGACCGAGCCGACGCGCGAGGCCGGCGAGCTTGGCCTCGTGTGCGACCGCGACCACCGGGGTCCCCGCGGCGGCACCGGCGACGAGCGCGTGGAAGCGCATCGCGACGAGCAACCTGGCCGAGGCGGCGCTCGCCCGCGCCTCGGTCAGGTCCGCCGGCGGTGGCAGGACAATGCTGCCGTCAAGGCGAGTCTGCAGATATGCCGCTACCGCATGGTCGTCCGTTCCCGAGGTACCGACACCGACCTGCCACGGCTGGAGAAGTACCTGTAGCCCGTCGGCGGCCTGCTCGGTGAGGGCATCCGCGAGCCGGTCGAGCAACGACCACAGCTCCCGTCCGCTCGCCGCTAAATGACTGAGCGCAACCAGAATCGTGTCGTCACGGCCACTGTGCCGGCT
>NZ_CAUVXO010000014.1:27430-31854 GCF_963555865.1 Protofrankia sp. Cr1 | reverse complement strand
CCCGGTATGCAGGGGTGGGTTCAGCAACGTCCACGCGGGGTCGGAGCCGACCCGAAACGGTGTCGGTGCCCCGCAGTTACCCAGCAGGTGAGCGGACTCCTCGTCGCGGAGAACGAGAAGGTCGATCCGGCGGACCAGCTCGCGGGCAAGCCGTCGCGAAACGGGATCAGGCAGCAGACCGGCACCGACACCGACCGCGGCTACCCGACGTCCCAGCGTTCGCGCCGAGCTGACAAGCGCGAGCGAGCGCATCAACAGCGAACGCTGCGAACGGCCCGCGCTCGGGTGCAGCGTCTTGAAAATCGTTCCGCCACCGAGGACGAGCACATCCGCACCCACAAGCGCCTGGCCGACCGCCCACAGGTCGCCACTGTCGACGGCGTCACATCCATAGGTATGTTCGGTCCATCCTGGACGGGCTGTAGTGACCACGATGTCACAGTCCGACAGCGCCCGCAGGAACGCCTGCAGCAGCGCTTCGTCGCCCGGATTACGCTGTCCGAACGCGCCGGCCAACAGCACCCTTGCCACCGGTCACCTCCTCGTAGAGATCGAGATGACGACTGGCCACGGTGGGCCAGGACCTACCGTCGGCGAGGAAAGCGTTCGCCGTGCGGATCCGGTCGAGTTGCGCCTGGTCCCGCGCGAGTTCCCGCAACCGGTCAGCAAGCGCCGCGGGCGTTCCCGGTATGGTCATCAGCGGCGGGGCGCCGACACAGTCGGCCAGCGCATGTGAGAGCAGTACCGGGGTTCGGTAACCGAACGCCAGAGCCAGGACGCCGCTGCTCGCGTGGGGTTTCGGATACGGCAGCAACGCGAGGTCGGCGGCTGCGAACCACTTGCCAACCTGCTCTTCCGGGACGTACCCGACGAACCGGACCGTCCCTGCGAACCGTTCGCGAAGCCCGTCCGCGTAGTTACCCGTTCCGGTCATCCGCGGATGGTCACCCCCCGCAACCACAAGCTGGACGGTGTCACCGGCCAACGCGGCAGCCTCACAGGCAAGCTCGAGGCCCTTGTAGGGCGCGACAAAGCCGAAGCACAAAACGGTAAGCCGACCGTCCAGGCCAAGCGCGAGCCGGCTGTCCCGGCGATCCGGGGTGAGAAGTTCCTCGATCCCATGTGGGATGAGTACGGCGGACGGTACGACATCGGTGAACGCACGTTCGTGGACAACGACCGCGTCGGCGAGCCGGCTGACCGCATGTTGCAGGCCGGCAAGCCCGCCGCGCGCCACCGGGGCCGGTACCGTTACCCGGTGCATCCGCGTGTACTCCGGTGTGACGTCCTGAGGTGAGACCACCTGGTGCATGGTGACGACAACCGCAGGTCGGCCACGCCGCCGGGCAGACAGCGCCGTCACCAGGGACGGCAGCGCCGCCGCCCCACCGTAGAGGAACAGCTCGTGCTGCAGATGGATGATCGGAGCTCCGGTCTCACGCGCGGCCCGCCAGGCTGCCAGCAGCGACCACGGTCGGTCACCAAAAGACCGATGGATGGTGAGCACCGGGCCGTCACCGGAGACCGCCGCATCCGACTCCACCATCTTGATCTTAGGAGCAACTACCGCGACCGTCGCGCCCGCGTCAACCAGCGACGTCGCCAGATTCGCGGCATAGGACGCGACACCGCTCGACCCTGCGTGCTTCGCGCCCCGCGGGGGATAGGGCGCCACCAGTGCTACATCAGGCCGCGACATCGACCACTCGCTGACCTGTCATGAGCGGTGCCGGCGCGACCCCTGGTGCGGCGGGGACGGGCGCCGGGACCGGCATCATCCGATGACGCAGCCACAATCGCAGTAGCGAGCGAATCATGCGGCGGCTGTCCGCGAACAGATTCAGCCGCGAACCCTTCTGGTCGATCCAGACGGTGGGCACCTCGGCCACCTCACATCCCAAGGCGCGGGCCACGACCAGAAGGTCGACGTCGAAGAGGAAATCGCGGGCGGACAGATGTGGAGCGACCTGGTCCAGGACGTCTCGCCGAAGCACCTTGGCGCCGCACTGGGTGTCGAAGTAGGGCAACCGGAACATCATGCGAACCAACGTCGCAAAACCGAAACTGGCCGTACGTCGTCCCAATGGACGGGCTACGGGCAGGAGCGACGCTGGATGCCAGCGACTGGCCACGGCGGCACCGACGTCCTGGGCGACCGCCGCGAGTCTCAACAACTCCCCCGGTGGAGTGGCGCGATCAGCGTCGACAAAAGCAACGAGTTCCGCGTCGGTCCGCCGGAGCGTCTCAATTATCACGCCACCCTTGCCGAGCTTCGGGTAACGATACATGTGCAGTCTGCCATCAGCGAGCTGGCGGCTACGAACGATCGCCGCGGTTTCGTCGGTGCAATAATCCAGCGCCACGAGGAAGCGAATGCCCGGCGCGTCGAGCGCACGCAGGTAGCTGTCCAGCGTACGACCGATCCGATGCTCCTCGTTGTGTGCGGGAATAATGATGTCGAGACGCATTGCACTCCCTAACCAGGAGAGTCGACAAGGGCGGGAAACACATTCACCGACAGGTCACCAGATCTATTTCGAAAATTCGGCGACGCATGCCGGCATACGGCATGATGGCCAGCCGCTGCCGGCCGCAGTGTGATCCGTTCCGCCCGGCCCCTCCCCATGGGTCACAGCGTCGAAAATACTCATTGTAAGAAATCAAAGTCAGGCTCTACCCGGCCAGTTTCCTGGCCGTAACTGCCAGGAGACGTCAAAGTTGCGGTTACATGGCCGTTTGCTCCAGGCCCGGTGTCCATACATGGAACTCCAGGTAGAGCCGGGAGAAACGCTACGATGCGTCACCGTGGATGAACGTGCGTTCAGCCTCCGGTTCGGATTCCGGCCCCGACCCGCCTCGACGAACCTACACAACCCGTCACCACCCGACACCCGTAAAAGCCCAACAAAAACAGGACCAACCGAACGCCGCTATTGTGCGGTCCGCTGGCTGCCGCGGCGATGTTGGCCAACCGCACGGACCGGCGCCGACGACGGATCGCGGCGAAGCGCGCCCCGGCAACGCCGACACCGAATGTCTCCACGCTGGGCGGCCCGCCCGCACCCCACCGCGCACGGCACCGACTCATACGGCTCGAGATCGAGCTGGCCTACATAATCCCCGACCAGTTGACGGCACCGGCAATGCACTACATCACAACAGAGGAGCAACTCCCCGCGACGATGAAGGCGCCATTCATGACCGCACTCCCCACAGGGCCTCACCTGTTGACCCGTGTTCATTGTCCGCCCCCCGATTCAGGCCAGCCGCGTACTCACCGCTGGCAGTTTCCTCGTCCGGAAACCTGTGATTTAGAGCGACCGGCAACAGGGGCGCTCTTACACCCGGCTCGGCGGGTTCAGTCACCAACTGTCTGCACCGGTGTGGTGGTTGATGCGGAAGGAGTTGACGACGAAGGAGTAACCGGCGGTGGCTGCGTCGCCGTCGCCGTCGCCGTCGCTGCGGGCCGTGCCGGCGCAGCTGCGGGCGGCTGCGCCGCTACGGAGGCCGCCGTTGGTGGCGGCGAGGTAACGGGCGCCGCCGTTGGTGGCTGCGACGTAGCAGCCGGCGACGTAGCAGCCGGGGAGGAAGCAGCCGGGGAGGAAGCGCCGGACGGCGACTGGGCGCCAGCAGGCGACGCCGCCGGCTGCCCAGCCGCAGCTGGAGCGGACGTGGTGGGCTGCGGCGCGGACGACGCACTCGGCGTAACAGTCGCCGTCGGCGTCGGGTCCGGCTGCGCAACTGCACCGGACGTGGGTGTCGGCTCAACTGTGCCGGCCGGCGACGGCACCACGGCGATGGCGGAATCGGTTGGTGTCGGGGCTGGCAACAACCCGGCATCGGGCGTTGCCCGGCCGGTTGGCGTAGCTACCGCTGGCGGCTGGCCGACGACGACACCGCCACCCGGATCGTTGCGGACCGGTGGGATCGTGAGTGGGTCAACCGCGCTGCCGTCGGCGGGCGGCGGTTGCACCGCGAACGGGCCGACCGTGGTTATCCCGGTGCCGCGCGTCGCCGGCGAGAGCCGGACCGCACCGATGTACCCGTCCAACCACAGTGGCGTGATACGGACCACGTCCCCGGTCTGCGGTGCGTGGATCACCAGGCCGCCACCGACGTACATCGCGACATGATGGATCGTCGCTGGATCGGAGCTGTCGTAGGCGTAGAAAACAAGGTCACCGGGTAGCAGCTCGGCCAGCCGGACGGCTTGGCCGACCCGGGCCTGATCTGCGGCGACCCGGGGAATGAGGATCCCCGTGCTCGCGAATGCCTGCTGGGTGAGCCCGGAACAATCATAAGAATCCGGACCTTGCGCACCCCACTCGTACGGCCGACCGAGCTGGCCGAGTGCAAACCGCAGCGCAGCCCGGGCCTGCGGTGACGGACCGAGACCGGCGACGTCCTGCGCCTGCGCGAAGATA
>NZ_CAUVXO010000014.1:26118-27099 GCF_963555865.1 Protofrankia sp. Cr1 | reverse complement strand
CTAGGCATCCCCGGTGTGGTGGCCGTCCCCGGTGTCGTGAACGGGTCGCCGATGAGCTCCGGCACCGCCTGCGCCTGGCGAACAAGGTCGCGCAGGTCAGCCCGCAGTGTGGCGTCCGGTCGCCCTGTCCAGTCGCCGTAGAGCCCGGAGCCGAGAACGGACCCGGGCGTCCGGGTGGTCGCAGCCCGGACCGGCGACGGCAGCCAGGACGCCGACACGGGGCCTTGCGAACCGCTCAACCCGCCCACCGCCATGCTGGTGACCAGGACGATGTGCGCGAGGTGCCGCATCTCGTGCCCGCCCCGCTGTGACTGCATGCTCCTCCGTTCATCCGGACTGTTGTGCATACCCATCCCCGACAGGAATCAGGAATTCAGTCTCCGCCCCCGTGTGCCGCAGGCCCGCAAAGCGGGGGCACCCGATCACAGCTACTTCGTACAAGCCACTCGGCGATGCGCGAAAAGCATGATCGGACCACCTTCGGCCCGCCGGATGCCACCGCTGCCGACCGTTGTTCCCCCTGGGCGATCCTCGCGCCCTCGTGCTTGTGCACGTTATACGGAGAGAGCGCCGTCACTCCAGCACGTCAGCCGATTGGAAATATTCGATCATGAAAACCCGACGGACCGACCTTTGATCCGGCTCCCGGATCGGAACCCGGATCGGAACTCGGCAATTCAGCCGACGTTCAAAGTCTATACACTAAACGTTTCCAGATCACAGTGCCGTTGTTCAGAAGAAAAACATTACACCAACAGCCACACAACCGATGGCCGTTCGCCGGCTACGACCGGCTCCACCAACTGGCCACCCACCGGACATGGCGAATTTGCCATGACGAGACGGTCAGGAAATGCGGCGAGGACAGAGTTGGAAACTGTGATCGGGTCGATCTCCGCCTGATGCGGGGAGCCGACTTGGGGGGGACAAGGAAGCCAAGGGATCATGGCGCGGCGAGGCCGCGCGTGCGGATCTTTTCCG
>NZ_CAUVXO010000014.1:21313-25715 GCF_963555865.1 Protofrankia sp. Cr1 | reverse complement strand
CCCATCCACCTGCTGGTATCCTTGTACCCTTTTCGGGCCGGCGCCGCCCCGACCGCGGCCAACATCCAGACAGCCAAAGGCGGTGCGACCAACTCTTTCGCGCCGGTGGAGGCGCGCAGAGACAGCGGGGGAACAACCGATGGCGGAGGATGGGTCCGGTCTGTGCCGGCTGCGCTACGGCGGGCTGGCGTGACCATCGCCGCCGAGAATGCGACGCTCGTCGGCGCCACCGGCATCTCACTACCCCGTCGTCGGATCGTGGCCGAACAGGTCATGGTCATCGCCGGCCAGCTCGGCGCGGGCGGCGGCAATCTACTGTTCTCGATCGTCGCGCTGCGGCTGCTGAGCCCGGGCGACTACGCCGAGCTGGTCACGTTCATCGCTCTATATCTCCTACTGCATGTCCCGGCGGCCAGCCTGTCGGTGGGTAGCGCGATTGCGCCGGGCGACGAGCGGGCGCTGCGCCGCGCCGGGTTGGGGCTCGGCGCCGGCGCCGGCGCCGTCCTCGCGGCGACGAGCGTGCCGTTGTCCGCCGCGCTGCACCTGTCGACCGGGCTCGTGCTCGTCCTGGCCGCTGCCGGCCCGGGTGCGGGGCTGTTGGCGCTCGCCCGGGGAAAGCTGTACGGCGCCGGGCTCGTCGGCGGAGTCACCGCGAGCCTGCTGGCCGAGCCGGTGGGACGGCTGACACTCGGCGTGGTGCTGACCGCGGCGCTTGGTCCGGTCGGCGGAGCGGCCGGGGTCGTTGCCGCCGGCTACTGCGCGCTCGGGATCGCTCGGTGGCGCGGCGCCGGGGTGGCACCGTCAGTGTCGCAAAGCGCCACCGGCGCGAGTCGGCAGACGGCGGCGATGGTCGTGTTCCTGCTGCTCGCCGTCCTGGCGAACCAGGATCTCCTCTGGGCGAACGCGATCCTCGGGCGCGACCAGGCCGCGCTGTTCGCGGTCCTGTCGACGCTCGGCGGCGTCGCGGCGTTCGCGACCGCGACCATCCCGATGGTGCTGCTGCCACGGGCCGCGAACCGTGACACCGCAGCCGTGCTCGTCGCACTGGGCGGGGCGGCCGCGGTCGGTCTCGGTGCGCTCCTGGTCGTCGCGGTGACCCCGACCGGGTTCTGGGTGTCAGTTCTCGGCCCCGCCTACGCCGAGACCGGCCGGCTCGCCGTCGCCTATGTCGGGGCGATGGCGATGTTCGGCCTGGCCCGGGTGCTGGCCGCGGAGAACTGCGTCACCGGCGGCGGCCGGGCGTCGGGCATCGCGGTCGGGGTCACCGTGGTCGGCCAGGCGGTCGGCATCGCGCTCTTCCATGACGACGCGCGCTCGATCGCACTGGTCACCTTGGCCGCCATGACCGCCATGACCGTGTCGGTGGGCACCGTGACCATGCTGCGGGCACGGCCCTCGACCGTGGGCGCCGCATGGCCGAGCCGCCTGCGCCAGGTGGCCGCCAACCACACCGGGTGGGCGGTCGCGGGCCTCACCATGCTCGGGATCGTCATCCGGCTCCTGTCGCCGCACAGCATCTGGGTCGACGAAGCGATCAGCATCCGCCAGGCCAAGCTCTTTCCGTTTCAGGAGTCCATCCGCGCGCTGCGGGACACCGACGTGCACCCGCCCCTGTTCGCCACGGTGCTGTGGCTGGAGGTCCACCTGTTCGGGACGAGCCAGTTGGCCGTCCGGTTGCCCTCGATCGTGACCGGCAGCCTGATGGTGCCGATGCTCTATCTGGCCGGCCGTGAGCTCTACGACCGCCGGGCCGGGCTGGCCGCGGCCATTCTCGGCGTCTTCGCCCCGTTCGCGGTCTGGTACTCGCAGGAGACGCGGATGTACCCGCTGTTCCTGCTGTTCGGAGTCAGCGCCACCTGGGCACAGGCACGGGTACTGCGGGTCGGCGGCCGCCTGGCGTGGGTGATGTACACCCTCGCCAGCGCGCTCCTGCTGTGGACCCATTACTTCGCGACGCTGCAGGTCCTCGCGCAACAGATCGTGTTTGCCGTGATCGCCTGGCGCCGGCGCGGATCGCGCCGCGCCAGTCGGGACGGGCCGGATATCGTGGTGCCGTGGTTGACCAGCATGGCCACACTGGCCTTGCTGGTCGCGCCGCTGGTGCCCTTCGTCAACGCTCAGTTCAACGCCTACAACTCCCGTGGCGGGGTGGGTTTCGCCGCGCAGACCAGTGACGTCGCCGCGGCTGGCAGCCATCCGCTGCTCTCGATCTACTCGATCGGCGCGAACGGGGTCTGGGCTGTCTTCGGATACCACTCGGATGCGATCGTGGCCACCCTGGTCGCGCTGTGGCCGGTGGGGATGCTGGTCGCCTTTCTGCTGCTCGGCCGGGGCTACTCGCGCAGCTCGGTATTGCTCGCCGCGACCGTGCTCGTCCCGGTACTGTTTCTGTTTGCGCTCGGTACGCAGAAGGACAACCTGTTCGAGGTCCGCTACTTCGTCGGTATCCTGCCCGGACTGATTCTTCTCATAGCGCGTGCTCTCACGAGCTGGTTGCGGACCACGGCGGGAATCGCGCTCGGCGTCGGGCTGGCCAGTCTGACCCTCGTGCTTGCGCTGAGCGACCAGCAACTCAATCCAAGCGACCCGCGCCTGTACGACTTCGACGGCGCCTTGAAGCACGTCACCGCTCAGGCGAAACCGGGCGATATAATCATATATTCGCCGATCTTCCTGGTCGATGTCGTTGATTACTACTCGCCTTCGCTCCCGTCCTATGGTCCTGGCTCGGGATCGCTGGCGCGGGCCAGAACCGCCCGCCATGTGTTCGTCATCGGCAGCTTTCTGTCCGATCCCAACGTCGCGGTGGACACCAAAGCCCTCCTGGTCCGGCTGGAACAACGCCGGCAGGTCATCGACACCTTTCACGTCCCTCAAGTAACCGTCTGGGAGCTGCAGTGACCTTCACGCCGAGCCGGGAGACCCTCGCGGACAGCCGCCACCTGTCTCCGGTGGCCCCTGCGGCGCGCCACTCGGTCACCATCGACACGAGGATCGACCCCGATCTCGATCTCGGAACCGGCATCGGAACCGGGATCGTCGGGGACCCGCGGCTCGCGCCGCCGACGTGGCAACCGATGGGGTCGGGCCGGCCGCTGCGGCGCCGGATGCTGTATCTGCTGCCGCTGAACGTGCTCGCCTTCTGCTGGTACTTCGGCTGGCTGCTGGCGCCCGGGCGGGTCGGCAACGCGTTCCTTTACACCCTCCTGCTGCTCGCCGAGGCATTCAATGCGGTGCAGGCGCTGGGCTTCTGGTGGACCTGCTCCCGGGAGCGCGTACGCCGGCGCCGGCCACAGGTCAACGGACAGATAATCGCCGTGGACGTACTGGTACCGGTCTACAACGAGCCGGTCGACGTGGTGGAACCGACGGTGGCCGCGGCGGTCCGGCTGCGGGGCGCGCAGGTGCGCGTGTTCCTGTTGGACGACGGGGACAACCCGCAGATGGCCGCGCTGGCCAGCCGGCACGGTGCCGGCTACATCACCCGGGCGGAACACAACGGCGCAAAGGCTGGCAACCTCAACCACGCGCTCGGCCGAACCTCCGCGCCGATCGTGGTCGTCTTCGACTGCGACCATGTGCCACACCCGGACTTTCTTGAAGCGACGCTCGGTCACCTCGACGACCCCGGCGTGGGCTTCGTCCAGACGCCGCAGTACTACGCGAACGCCTCGACCAACGAGGTCGCCGGCACGTCATGGGCCCAGCAGGCGCTTTTCTTCGGTGGAATCGCGCGGGGCAAGGACGGCCTGGGGTCGATGTTCTGCTGCGGAACGAACATCGCCTTCCGCCGTAAGGCCCTGGCGGAGGTGGGCGGATTCTCCGAGGATTCGCTGACCGAGGACTTCGAGCTGTCGATCCGCATGCACAGCCGCGGGTGGCGATCGGTCTACGTTCCCGAGGTTCTGGCCAGTGGCCTCGGGCCGGCTGACATGGCCTCCTACACCAGCCAGCAGCTGCGGTGGTCCAGAGGCTGCATCTCGGCGATTCCGGCCGTGCTGGCCGCGGGGCTGCCCCGGCGGTTGAAGGCGCAGTACCTGCTGTCCGCCGGCTACTTCCTGTCCGGCTGGACGGTGCTCATCTACATGATCATGCCGTTGGTCCGGATCCTGTTCGGCGTCCAGCCGATCACCGCGGCCAGCGCCGACCAGTTCCTGCTGCACTTCGCGCCTTACTTCGTCGTGGCCCTCGGCACGGTCGCACTGGCCGGGAACGGTAGCTACACCTTTGGCGCCTTCACCCTGCAGAGCGCGAGCTTCTGGATCGGGGTGCTGTCCACGGTGCGAGCGGTACTGCGCCGGCCCGGCCGCTTCGTCGTCACACCGAAGCAGGGGGCCGGGTCCTGGCAACCGTCGGTGGTCGCGGTACCCGTCGCCGTGGCCGTGGTGCTGATCGCTGCCTC
>NZ_CAUVXO010000014.1:20066-20828 GCF_963555865.1 Protofrankia sp. Cr1 | reverse complement strand
GTCCGCCCGTACTCGACCACGTGACCGGGACTGCCCTCCACGGCGAGGAAGAACGCGCACTGGTCGGACACCCGCGCCGCCTGCTGCATGTTGTGCGTCACGATGATGATCGTCACATCCGAGGCGATCTCGGCGATGGTCTCCTCGACCCGGCGGGTGGATGTCGGGTCAAGGGCCGAGCAGGGCTCGTCCATCAGCAGCACATCCGGCTCGACGGCCAGGGAGCGGGCGATGCACAGCCGCTGCTGCTGCCCGCCCGACAGCGCCCCACCCGGCGAGCGCAGCCGGGTGCGGACCTCGTTCCACAGGCCAGCCCGCAGCAGGCACCGCTCCACCAGGGATTCCTTGTCCTTGCCCTTGATCCCGGCAAGCTTCAGGCCGCTCGCGACGTTGTCAAAAACCGTCATGGCGGGGAACGGGTTGGGCTTCTGGAAGACCATGCCGATCCGCCGGCGGGTCTCCTGTGCCCGCTTGTCGGCGGCGTAGATGTCCTCGCCGTCGAGCAGAACCTGGCCGGCCAGGGACGCGCTCGGGATGAGCTCGTGCATCCGGTTCAGGATGCGCAGGTAGGTGGACTTGCCGCAGCCCGAGGGCCCGATGAGCGCCGTCACCTCGCCTGGTCTCATGGTCAGCGACACCCGGTCGAGGACCTTGCGCTCGCCGAACCAGGCGGAGATGTCCCTCGTCTCCAGCGCCGCACCCGAAACCGGCCCGGTGCGCTCGCGGCGGGCAGCGGGAATCAGCCCGCTCGCCGTCGCCGTC
>NZ_CAUVXO010000014.1:8006-19429 GCF_963555865.1 Protofrankia sp. Cr1 | reverse complement strand
TGTGCGATCGTGCTGTCCTGCGCATCCGGCGGCCCAGCGGGCTAGAGCAGGTGCGCAGGCTAAAGCAGGTGCGCAGGCTAGAGCAGGTTCGGGAGCAGGCGGGCGAGGCTTTCATAGACGTTCCAGACCACCGCGACCAGCACAGGTGCGCTCAGAAGATAGGCCGCCGGCGTCTCCCAGCGGTGGAACAACCAGGTCGCGAACACCACCGCGACGAGAAGCACCTGCGCCCACAGCAACAGGGGCAGGGCCGCGGCCGGCTCGCCGGCAAGCGAACGCTCGTCGGCGTAGATGGCCGGGCGGGTACCGGCGGACGGCTGCGCGGCGGTCGTCAGGTTGGCCGTGACCGTCAGCGTGTGCGTCGGGCTGACGGCTGGCGCCGAGGTCACCAGCGTGATCCGGTGGACGGACCCGGTCACCGGTTGCGGTGGGGTACGCCCGTCCCGGATCTCGACGACGGTGAACTTTGAGATGCCCAGACCTGTGGTCGCGATGATCTGATCGCCGTTGCGCAGCTTGTCGAGCGTGGCGAAGGGGGCGCCAAACGTGGTGCGCCGGCCGTAGACGACCGCCGTACCGGCCTGTCCGGGCAGCGGTGTGTCCCGGCGATGGCCGAGCCCGCGGGTGAGCGCGCCGCTCGTGGTGCCTTCGACCACGACCTGACGGACTTTCAACCGCGGAATCTCGATGATCGCCACCGGAACACCCGGCGTGATCGGTGGTGCCACCGGAGCAACCTCGTCACCGACCTGGGCGAGCTGGCCGCGAAACGTCTTGTAGAGGTTGTCCTGGGTCCGGGCCTCCTGCAGCCCGGACACCGCGAGCAGATAGCCGGCGAAGCCGAGCATCAGCACGGCCACACTGATGAGAACCCGCCCGGCGGCGATCGCGATGACCGCCCGGCCACCGACCGGCGGGCGTGGCGGCTGGCGTGGCGGCTGGCGCTGGCGCCGCCCGCCCCGGTTCGGCGGCGCCGCGCCCGGTGCCACGGTTGAAGGCGCTCCCGCTCCCGGTGCCGGTGCCTGAGTCGTCACGCTCACCCCGTCTACTTCCACATCCGCGGCAGGACCCGGGTCAGTGACCGCGTCGATGCCGACGCGGGTCCGCCGCGTGAATACCAGACGAGCCCGAGGCCGAGTGCCACCGAGCCGAATCCGATCACGATCACGAGAAGTAGCACGAGCCGCCCGACGCCGGTGGACTCCACCAACGGTCCCGTCCGGGCCGAGGTGGTGAACGCCGCGGTGGAACTCGCCTTCGGCGTGGCCCGAGCCGACGAGCTGGCGCTGGCCCGAGCCGTTGCGCTGGCACGAGGACTGGCCGTACTGCCACCGGTCGAGGTCGTGGTCCCGCTTCCGCTACTCCCAGAGGTGGTTCCGTCACCGCTGGCCCCGGAGGTCGTACCGCTGCCGCCCGTCCCGGACGCCGTCGTGCCGCCCGCCGCGGACGTAGTGCCAGTGCCAGTGCCCGGGGATGTGGTCTGCGCCGCGGGCGACGGGCTCGTCGACGGGGTCGGCGTACCGGTCGATGCCGGCGCCGCCTGCAGCCGCACCGCGGCCTGCACCGTGCCCGCCTGTGCGACCAGGTTCGCCGGCAGGCTGAGGTAGCCATCGGGCAGCTGGCCGTTGTCGATCCCGTGCGCCTGGCCCTTGGCCGCGGCGAGGTCGATGAAGTCGGCCATCTTGGCGGCCTTGCTCTTGTCGATACCGCTCGTCGGGACCATCGCGTAGTGGACCAGCGCGAGCGGGTAGAGCGCCGGGTCGGTCGCCGCGTAGTCGGCCTGGCGGACGCCGTTCGCATCGACGGTCATGGCCTTGACGGCCGCCGTGACGGCCGCGTCGGTCGGGGCGGTGAAGGAGCCGGCGGCGTTCTTCAGTTCCGCCTGCGGCATGCTCAGGTTGGTCGCGTCCGCGCTGTCGAACAGCACGAACAACGACCGGAAACCCTGGCGCGCCGCCGAGTAGGACGACGGCTGGTGCCCGAGATCCTGGTCGGAGATGGTGCTCGGGTCCTTGCCCGCCGGGGCACCGGCCGCGGCCTGGCGGACGACCGCGTCAAGCCCGCTCAGCGGGGCGAAAGTCATGTTCATCGCCGACGTCGGGTCGACCGTGCGGAACGTGTCGAGCGGGTACCGCACGTTGCCCTTGTTCCACGCGTCCAGGAAGTAGCTGCTGACGTGCATGCCGTACGGATCCTTGGTGCCCTTGAGAAACGCGCTCGCATCCGGGTCCGCGGCGAGCCAGCGGGTCACCTCATAGGTGAGGTCCTCACCGTCGGCTGTGAGCACCGGCGGGAAGTAGTTCTGGGCGGTGAAGTCCTTCGCCCAGTCAACTCCGGGGTTGAGCGCCTGAAACTCCGGGTCCGCAAAGATCGTGACCGGGTTCCCCGTCGTCCCCGGGTTGGGGCAGTACGCGCTACCCGGCCCGGTGATGGGCGCCGTGGGGTCGCAGCCGGGCGGCCCGCCCGAACCGTAGAGACCGGGATAGGACTGCGTGAGCAGCTTGGCGACCAGCCGGGCGTCCAGCCGCAGCGAGGTGATGGCCGTGTGCGTCACGGGGTCGTCGAGCAGGAAGCCCAGCGAGATGGCGGACACCGCGAGCGGCGCGTAGGCCACCGGATTCGGCCCGGTCGCGCCGGTGGCGGCCGGGCGCGTGGTCAGGGCCATGTCAACGGTGCCGGCGGCAAAGTCCGACCGGGCCTGGGTGTCGCCGAGCAGCGAGTAGTCGACGTTGAGCGCGGGCGTGCCCGCGCACGAGCGGGCCGTCCAGCTCAGCATCGCGAGGTTGGCCACGGGCGCGCCTTCGGAGGTGAAGTCAGGGTTGTTGATCGAGCATGCCCCGGCGCCGAGACGGAAGGTCAACGGGATGGCGACGTGCGACGTCCAGCTGTTCAGGAGCTCGGCGGACGGCTGGGTGAGCTTCCACAGAACCAGCGAACACGGCCGCGTCGAGTTACAGCCCAGGCTCGTCAGCTCGCGCCCCGTCTCGACCACGAAGTCGACGCTGCCCGTCCCGTCCGGCGCCGTGATCGCTTTACGCCTGTTACCCGGCCCGTCCGGCCCCGCGCCGTTGAGCCCGCCAAGCGCGGTGGGATCGGAACCTGAGGCCAGGGTCTCGGACCCGTAACAGTCGGCGGCCGACTTCGGGTCGGGGCGGCACTGGTAGATCCGGACCTCGTTCGTCGAGAGGTCCGCCCCGCTGGACGGGAAGCCCTTCCAGCTGAGGTGGATCGCCTCGAAACCGAGGTCGCTCGTCTGGCTGACGGTCACCGACGCGTTCGCCCCGATCGCCGGTGCCGGGACGGTCGTCGCCACCGGGACGACCGCGGCCCGCGCCGGCGCCGCTCCTGGCAGGAACAGGGAACCGGTGACCGCCACGACCCCGCCGGCCAGCGCGACGGCGACGCCTACCCGCTCCCTTACCAATCTCGGTGACACGTCTTCTCCAGCCGGGGAGGGACACACCGCGGACGGGTGTGCGGTGCTGTCGGAATCATTCCGCCAGTTCGGACGGAATGTATGGAGCGATCGCTCGGAACACATGGAGCGGTCGCTCCATGCACCGCAGAGCCCGGCGCGAACGCCGAGCTCTGCGTGACATGAGCGTTACTTAGGAGATGCCGAACTTGGCACCACAGAGCGTGCCCGTGCCCGAGGTGGGCAGCGAGATGAAGCCCTCGTTGGCGCTGAGCGGGTGGGTGCAGAGGTAGCCGGCCTTACCGAAGACCGGGGTGTAGTTCGACCAGATCTTGTCCAGACCGGTGCTGCCGGGCTGGTTCTTGAGGACGTTGAACAGCAGGCGGGCGAACTTGCCGGACGGGTTCAGCGAGTACGGGCCGGCCGCGCCGTTGGCGACGTCGGGGATGGTGGCGGGGACGCTGTCGATCTGGCGGACGGTGAAGCCGTTACGGTTGTCCACGTCGCCACCGCGGGACTGGGCGACCCACTTGCCAGCCGAATACGGCACCAGCGCGTCGCCGATCGTGTCACCGGCCTGGAGGTTGGCCTGCAGGCTCACACCGCTGTTCTCTTCCAAGGTGGCGGGCTGACGCACGCACGCACCCGGCACGAGCGCCGCGTTCGGGCCGTTCACGTTACCGCTGTTGCTCAGCGCCTTGAGGAACGAGTTCCGCGTGCCTGACCCCGACTGCGGCAGGTACGGCTGGATGGGCGAGCTCGGCAGGGCCGAGTTGATGGTGTGCCAGTCGGTGAGCGTGCAGCTGTAGATGGCGGTCAGCTGGGCGGTGCTGACGGTCTTCGGCGTCAGCTTCGGCGAAACCGGCTTCGCCGCCCAGGTCACCACGTCCTTGGCGTACGCGAGGAAGGTCTTGTCGACGTCCGAGGCCTTCGTCGCGTCCGGGTACCGCGAGGAACGCGCGAAGTCGACGCACACGCCGGACGCATTGTAGGCTGCCGGGTCGTTGTTCAGGGCCGTGACACCGGCACTCGAACCGTTCGGCCGGGCGTAGTTCGCACAACCCGCCTTGGCGGTGATCGGAGTCGTGCCGGTCGCGTTCCAGCTGTAGAGCTTGTGCGCCGGGCTCGTCGCGTTGTACGAGACCGAGTAGTCGTTCATGATGTTCTGCGTGGTGTCCGATCCCACACCGACGATGTCGCCGGCCGCGGGGGTGACGCCTGCCGGCGGGTCGGCCAGAGCCGGTCCGCCCATGACGCCCACGGCCAACGCCGTGGCCGTGATGGCGACCGTGAGGGCCGCCTTCTTCGGAATGTGCATGTTCCACTCCTTGTGGGGAACGGTTTTCACGCGGCGACGTTCAACCGTCGCCCGAGCCGTCGGTGGCTCAGGTATGAGATTTCCATGCCATTGATGAACACGGCCAGCCACCCGAGGGATTTACCGGGCAGCCACCAGGTAACCATTTCGTAAACGCCTGTGAATGTACGTTCACAGGTATACTCGGCATTTTGTCGGGGCAGCGGCGGAATTCCCGCCGCCCGGACGCCGCTCATGCCGGTGGCGAGCGCCGGCGCAGATGCGCGCTCAACAACGGAGGAACGAAGAAGGCGGCCAGTACGCTGAGGCCGGCGAACACGAAAAGAACATTTGCCTGGTGACCGCCCTGGCGTAGGCTGGACACCGATACCGGCGCCGCGGAGATGTCACCACCACCGGAACCATTCGAGCCGCTCGAGCTTGCTCCACCGGTGGCCGTGACAACCTGTCCGGTCTCCGGGTCGATTGTCGTGCCCGCACCCGCCGAACCGGTACCGTTCGACGAGTCGCCGCCCGTCCCGGTACCCGACCCGGTGCCGCCCGAGCCGTCGCCCCCGGACGTGTCGCCCGAACCGCTGCCGGTCCCGCTCCCACTGCCGCTACCCGAGCCCGAACCGCTACCACTGGTCGAGCCCGAACCGCTGCCGGAACCAGTCCCGCTGGTAGAGCCGGAACCGCCCGACGTGCTGGACGTCGCCGTGGTGCACGCCGGCGCGCCGGCCTTCGCGCAGTCGGCAGGCCGTGGCGCGGTGTTGAGAACCTGCAACGCGGGATTGTTGCAGCTGGCCAGGGTCGGTGGAGCGATGTGCCCTGGTATCCGGTTCATCTGGTCGAAGCCGGCCTGCACGAGGTTGACCGGCAGTGGTGAGAAGCCGAGGTTCTCCGCCTTCTGCTGGCCGGCGCACAGGAAGTAACTCATGAACGTCGACAGCGTCCGTCCCTTGTCGGCGGTGAAGCGCCCGACCTCCGCAGTCGGAACAATCATGTAGCTGTAGCTTGAGACCGGGTAGACGCGGGGGTCGTTGTAGACGTAGACACCGTCGAGGTTCTGGGTGAGGTCGGTGTTGAGTTTCGCCTGCGTGAGAGCAACCGCGACATTGCCCGCGGTCGGCTGGACGTAATATCCACCGGCGTTCAGGATGCTGGCGACCGGGAAACCCGAACGCTGGGCGTAGGAGTATTCGACGTAGGTGATGGCGCCCTCGCCGTACGGTGCGGCGACGTAGTTGGCGACTCCGCTCGACAGCGCCTGGCCCTTTGCCCCGGGAAACGTCGGGTAGAAGGACTGCAGACCGCAGTTACCGGAAAAACTCGCGTATTTCTTGCAGAAATCCGTCCACAGCCCGGAGTACTGCTTCGACATGTAGAGCGTGAACTGGGCGGAGGTGCCCGAACCGTCGGAGCGCAGGACGGGGGTGATGGCCTTGTCCGGCAGCTGTCGGCCGTTGTCCGCGGTGATGGCCGGATCGGACCAGTTGGTGATGACTCCGGTGAAGATCTTGGTGAGGGTCTCACCTGAGAGCCGAAGGTTGGTGACCTGCTTGCCCGCGACGGTCAGGTGATACATGAACGACGTCCCACCGGCGACGATCGGCAGATAGGCGTAGGGCCGCCTGGCCGCGAGCGGCAGCTCGTCGGTGTCGTTGCTGCCCGGGATCCGAGGCTGGAACGGGATCTCGGAGACGGCGAAGTCGTTGAGCCCGTTCCAGTAGTCCGACCGTCCCGACGACGAGCCGTTACCGGTGTAGTTGACCGGCAGCCCGTTCTTGCGGACGTCGCGGACCCACTGGCTGATCATGATCTCGCTCCAGGTGGAGCCTGATCCGGCAACAGCGGCATAGGGGGCGTCGGCGCTGGCCGGCGGGCTCGCCGCCATCCCGACGCCACCGACCGCGACCGCGCTCAACGCGATCGCGACGAAGCGGGCGACCAGGCGACGACCCTTCCCGCCCGCGGTTCGCGAGCCTGGCCGGGTATTTCTGGGCAGGACGGCGAGCATCTTCTACGACACCTCCGCGGAGCGGCGCTTCTGCCGGCGTGAGAGCGCTCCGGGGTTGCGACCACCGACGACGCGGGCGAGGACGAACAGCACGAGGACGAGGATGAGCAGCGTCAGGGCCGCACCATAGGCGCGTGCGACCGACTCGGGCTGTGGAAACTTGACGTAGTTCAGGACGTAGAGCGGCAGCGAGAGCATCGCGCCGTGGGCCGGGTCGGCGTTGAGGTCGTTGGTGAAGCCCGCCGTGAGCAGCACCGGCGCGGTCTCGCCGACGCCGCGGGCAACCCCGAGGATGACCGCGGTCAGCAAGCCCGAACGGGCGGTGGGCAGGACCACGTGCCACACGGTCTTCCACTGGCTTCCGCCGAGGGCGAGGGACGCCTCCCGCAGACCACCGGGAACGATCCGGAAGACGACCTCCGCCGTCCGGGTGATGATCGGCATCATCATCACTGTGATGGCGAGCGAGGCGGCGAACCCACACCGGTTCGTGCCGAGCGAGAGCACCACGGTCGCGAAGACGAACAGGCCCGCGACCACCGACGGGATCGCGCTCATCGTGTCGACGATCGTGCGAACCGGGCGGGTGAGGGGACCGCGTACCTCGTTGAGGAACAGGGCGGTGGTGATCCCGAGCGGAACCGAGATCAGTACCGCGACGCCGACCTGCAGCAGCGTGCCCACGATGGCGTGGAGCGCGCCGCCGGAGGTCAGCGGGTCTGACGGGGCCGTCACCGACATCGTCTGGGTGAAGAAGTTGAGGTGCAGCGCGGTGTAACCACGGAACGCCGTATAGCCAATGATCAAGGAAAGTATCGTGACGACCGTCAGCCCGGCGGCGTGGCAGATCACCGACATGACCCGGTCGGCCAGTGCGACGCCGCGGCCCTCCCGCGACAGCACGACGGTCGAGTAGACCGCCAGGAAGAGCACGTAGCAGCACAGCCAGAAACCGACGGTCCCCGACAGCGGCAGGAGCCGCTCGAAGAGAACCCAGGTCAGGCAGAGTGCGCACAGCGCTGACCCACCCACGGCGAGGACATCGTCCGCCGTGACCTGGGCCGGGCGGATCCGGACCTCCGGCGGGGACTCAGGCAGTGCGGGTCCGGCCGGGTTCCGCACTGTGCCGGGCACCGGGTGCCCGAGCGGCGAAGTCGTGGTGATCGCCATCAGATCTCCGTTGCCTCGCCGGAACGGGACCGGCTGATGATGGTCGAGGCGAGCGCGTTGACCAGCAGTGTCAGGGCGAAGAGCACCAAGCCGGCACCGAAGAGCGCGGCCAGCCCGAACGACCCGGACTCGTTGTAGCGCAGCGCGATGAGTGAGGAGATCGACATCCCACCCTGCTCTAGAATGTGGATCATTCGTCCGGGTGAGGCGAAGAGCGGTGCGATGATCAGATAGACGGCGATGGTCTCGCCCAGCGCCCGCCCGAGACCGAGCATGACCGCGCCGACCATGCCGGCTCGGCCGAATGGCAGGACGACTGCGCGGATCATGCCCCAACGGGTGCCACCGAGTGCCAGCGCCCCCTCCCGTTCGCCGGCCGGGGTCTGCGAGAAGACCTCGCGCATGATCGATGTAATGATCGGCGTGACCATGAGTGCGACGACGAGCCCGGCGATGAAGGTGGACGAGGCGTACTGACCGAGACCGGTGACCCCGCGGTGGGTGTGGAAGAACGGAAACCAGCCGAGATGGTCGGCCAACCAACGGCTCACCGTGATGGCCCGGGGCTGGAGGAAGAAGAAGCCCCACAGCCCGTAGACGATGCTGGGGATGGCGGCCATGAGGTCGAGCAGGGAAACCATCGGACGGCGCAACCTACGCGGTGCGTACTCCGAGACGAACAGCGCGGTACAGATCGATAGCGGAACGGCGACGACGAGCGCGACACTGGCAATGAGGATCGTTCCCAGCAGGACCGCGCCGACACCGAACGTGTTCGAGCTCGGCAGCCACTGGGTCTCGGTGAAGAAGGACAGGCCGACCTTCCGCAGGGCCGGCAGTGCCTTGTAGAGCAGAAAGACGCCGATGAAGCCCATCGTCGTCATCACGGTTATGGCGGCCGTCCGGCTGACGCCGCGAAATACGCGGTCGGCAACTCCCGGCCGTGGGCGCGTGTCGCGCCGGACCTCGACAGGGGAACCCGCATCCCCGCCCGATGCCACCTGGCCTGTCTCCAGGTCGGTGGCCAGATACGCGCCGGGCGTCACGGTGGAGTCTCCCCCTGACCGGCGCCGGCGACGTCGGTTCTTCTCCATCGCTTCGATATAAAAACAGACATCGCCGCCCAGGTGGCGATCCGAAGGTGAACAAACCCCGAATTCTGACAACCACCGGGAGGCATCACAGGTATACGAAATGAACGGGCGTTCATTTCGTATACCTGTGATGGCGAGGCGGGGCAGGGTGCTGCGGGCCCGGACTGCTCAATCGGGGACCTTGCGCGATCGAGGACCTTGCCCGATCGAGAATCGGCTCAGCCGGTTCGGACGAAGCGAGCCGCGTCGGCGACCACGTAGTTGTCGGTTCCGGTGGTGGCCACGGTCACGGTTCCCGCCGTTCCGACATCGAACGGCCAGGCCCCGATCGGCGCCCAGCGACTGCCACCGGCGCGCTGGTCCACGATGACCGTGGCCGAGCCGCCCTGGTAGGCAACGGTCACCGGCACGTTCGACGCCCGCGCGGTTGCCGACGTCCACCGCAGGTAGACCCGATAGGTGCCGGCCGTCGGTAGGGAGGGCACGAAGCGCACGCTCTTGCCACCTTTGCCGGCGTTGCCGTCATGCAGGTAGCCGGTGCCGTAGTAGCCGGCGATCGCCGTACTGGACGTCCAGCCACCAGTGATCACTGTTGTCGGGGCGGTGTCGTCGACGGCGACATCGGGATAGTCCAGCGCGGCCATGTCCTCGAACAGCCGGGTGCGAAGGGCCACCGGGTCGAGGGCCTGCACGGTCACAGCGCCGTCGAGCGCCAGCTTGGCCGCGGTACCGGCCGCCTGCCCGAGAATCATGAACACCGGCTCCATCCGCACCGAGCTGTAGGCGACATGCGACGCTGACAGACAGACGGGGACGATGAGGTTCGTGCACTGCGCGGCATCGGGGATCATCGCCCGGTACGGCAGCCGGTACGGTGCGGGAACGGGGATCTGGAAGTCGCCCTCGTTCTTCACCAGCCCGCTGACGACGAGCCGCTGGCTGTTGTGAGAATCCCGGGCGTAGCTGGCCAGGCCGATGCCGTCGGCGACGGTGGTCTGGCCACGGCAGTCCGCCTCGGTCAGGACATAGCCCGAGCTGACCATCCGACGGGCTTCACGCACGTAGAGTTGCGGCGGCCAGTTACCGGTGGCGGTGAACTCGTCGGGTGCCAACCCGTAGGCCGCGACCGCGGACCGGACGTCGGCGCGCACCCCGGTGTCGTTCGCCAGGAAGTAGAGCAGGCCCTGCTGGTAGGCGGTGTGATCAGCCACGATCGGCGCGCGCTGCGTCCAGGTCGCGCCCGGGTAGGTGTCCGCGGCGCCGACATGGTCGAGCGAGAAGGGGCCTGCGTTGTTCCCGTCGAACTTGGCGTTCGGCAGTGCCGCGTTGTTCAGGAACGCGGTGGCCTTGTCGGTGAACGGGTCGGCGTACCCGGCCGCGATCAGCCGCGGTACGAGGGCGTAGCGGTTCGGGTCGTAACCGGCGGGCCGTGCAAACGCGATCCGGTTCGACGCCTTGGTCAGGCAGAGCCGGTAACAGTAGGCCTGGACGTGGGTGTCGCCACTGCCGATGGCCCCCAGCGCGGCCGCGGAGATCTCGGGCAGCAACCCGCTGGTCGGGTCGCCCGCCCGCCGGTACGGGTCGACCGCGACGCTGAACTGGTTCTTGGAGAACACCTGGACGCCGTTGTTGGACTCGCCGTAGGTCGCGTTCGACTCGCGGCCGATCCGGTGGTGAACCCCCGCGAGCGCCAGCAGGTCCCCCTCGTAGGAGGCGTCGATGAACATCTGCGCCCGCACGACGGTGCCGTCGTCCGCCGTCACGGAGGTGAGCCGGGCGCCGCTGCGGCCGACGGAGGCCAGCGTCCGCTTGGTGTAGACCGACACCTGCGCCCCGGTGAGCATGTCGCTCACGACCGTGGCGGCCACCCGTGGCTCGAAGGTGGTCAGCATCGGCGTCAACACCCCGAGCGAACCGCCGTTGTAGGCGACATACACCCTGCGGTAGAACTCGCGCGCGAGCCCGCCGACGGTGCCGCCCGTACCGATGTCGGTCCGGGCGAGCCCGCCGGTGGTCATGCCGCCGACGTGCGCGGTCGGTTCGAGGATCACCACCGAACCGCCCATGCGCCGCATCTGCACGGCGGCGGTGACACCGGCCATGCTCGCGCCGTACACGCAGAGGTCCGCCACTATCGGTGTGACCGCGGTGGCGGATGACGTGACGGTCAGCTCAAGGGCCGCGACCGAGCCGGCGGCGGCTGCCATCCGGAGCAGGTCTCGGCGGTGCAGCCCAGGATTCAGCGTCGGTCGGCGGGCCATGGATCCCCTCGTCGGTCGGGCTCGTGCCGGTCCGCACATCGATCTCCCCAGCCGGCAGGTTGGACCCTATTGACGCGTAATTGCCGGAGGCAACGACCACCGCGTCACATGCATGCGCCGATCCGGCGTCCAGCGGAAGACCGCACCGTGAATCGGGCAGCCACCC
>NZ_CAUVXO010000014.1:6716-7791 GCF_963555865.1 Protofrankia sp. Cr1 | reverse complement strand
ATCCCCCGGCCCCCCGGCCCCCCGGCCCCCCGGGATCCACTATGGGGACGGAACGGAGCGAGTGCGTGTGACAAGGCGGGCGACCACACGACCACCGAGACGACTACCAAGGTCAGCGGCTGGGCCCCACCGATATCCGGTCACCTCCTCAGCCTGGATCGTCACCGCAACCTCCGCGGTGATGCCGAACAGGAACCGCAGGTCGTAGTGCGTGTGCTCGGGTTCGCCCCGAGCAGGGTTCGCCGGGATCAGGTGGGCGTCGATGTCCACTGGCCGGGACAGCAGCAGACCCGCGGATGTCGGGTCGATGCCGGTTTCCTCGGCGAGTTCCCGCAGCGCAGCGTCCACGAGCGAGGAGTCGGACGGTTCGACGTGACCACCAGGTAGCAGCCACCGCCCGAGCGCGGCATGCCGGATCCGCAACACCAGCCCGTCGCGAGCGACCACGACCGCGCCGCAGGTGACATGTCCCGGCATCGTCGCGCGGGAAGCTACCGGTACGCAGACCGTTGCCGCGTCGAGCAGCGGGCGCAGCACGTGAGCCTCATCGGGATAAACGTCGAGATATTGGCGGACCATCACGGTCACATCCTCGTTGGTGACGGTCACAGCGGACGGACTCCTCAGTCGTCGTTGAAGCAACGCAGCCAGGCCGACGCGATTATTTCACGGTCGCCGGGTCAACTTCATGCACGCCAGGCTCTACCATCCCTGCGGACAATGCCGCTAGGGCAGCGAGTATTTCGCCCTGGATCAGGAAGGTGAACGGACCGACTGACGCTCCACACGTGAACTGATTGACCAGTCTGTTACGCATTGGCCGCACGAAAAACGCGTCATCGAGATGATCGACCGCTTCCGGGACGTCACGGCGAACGCACTACCCGCCTACCGTCCATCATTGTCCGAATAGTACCCATGGATCACCAGCGGACACTCTCCGCACATCTGAAGCCGGTCGCTCTAAACCTACCGAACAAGCACCCGACGACACCTCGCTGGGAGGCAGGCCATCAGATCACAACCCTGGCCCCAGCGCGTGCCGTCCGGCGCAGCGGCAGGATTGTCGATGCTG
>NZ_CAUVXO010000014.1:1268-6284 GCF_963555865.1 Protofrankia sp. Cr1 | reverse complement strand
ACTGGCAGCATGGTCGGCATGGCCAACTGGGATGACGTCGAAACGGCCGCGCCGGAACTCGCTGCGGCGGTCAGGGGTCGGTTCGAGGCGTACGGGCTCGCGATCCTCGCCACCCTGCGACGCGACGGCTCTCCCCGGGTGAGCGGGATCGAGCCGCTGTTCGCGCTCGGCGGGCTGTGGCTCGGCATGATGCCGGACTCCCGCAAGGGAACCGACCTGCTGCGGGACCCGCGCTGTGCCCTGCACAACGCGACCACGGACAAGAACGTCGCCAACGGTGATGCGAAAATCAACGGCCGTGCGGTCGTCGTGAGTGACACCGACAGTCTGAACGCCTACCGAGCGGCCTGGGCGACGTCCACGGACGCACCGGTGCCCGAGCCGTTCGCCCTGTTCAGGATCGACGTCACCGAGCTGACGATGATCAGCGTTGCCGATGACGAGCTCGTCGTGGACTTTTGGCGCGAGGGGGCCCGACCCGGGCGAACCATCCGAAAATGATCATTTTCGGGCGCTCTGAGTAACCTGTATACGACCGAGCCGTACTCGAACAGATCGACGATAACGTCGGCTAACGGTAGCGTAGAAGAGCGGCGATTGGTAGCGTACAACGCCTGCGAATGGTAGCGTACGGCACCGTGCGCGAGTACCGGACCCGTGTGGTGGACAGCGAACTCGACGAATTGCTGCCTGGCCTGGCTGCGATCAGCCTGGAAGGGCCGAAGGGTGTCGGCAAGACTGCGACAGCAACGCGACGAGCCCGTACGGTCTTCACCTTGGACGACTCGGCCCAGCGCGAACTCCTGCGGGCCGATCCGCAGCGCCTCGACCGCTCACCCACGCCGGTGCTCGTCGATGAATGGCAACGTGAACCGGCGGTGTGGGACCTCGTACGCCGCAGCGTCGACCGTGACCCCGCACCCGGCCGCTTCCTGCTAACGGGTAGCGCCACGCCGACCATCGCGCCCACCCATTCCGGCGCCGGCCGGATCGTGACGCTGCGCATGCGTCCGATGAGCCTCGCGGAACGTGGGCTGGCGACTCCCGCCGTCGGACTGTCCGATCTCCTCACCGGACGACACCCGGTCGTCGACGGCTCCTCGGACCTGACCATGTCTGACTACGCCGAGGAGATCATACGGTCCGGCTTCCCGGGAATCCGCGATCTACCGGCCAGAGCCCGCAGAGCGCAACTCGACGGCTACCTCACCCGGATCGTCGAACGGGACTTCCCCGAACAAGGCCACATGGTCCGTCGACCCGCCACTCTGAAAGCGTGGCTTACCGCCCACGCCAGCGCGACCTCCACGACAACCTCGTACAGCGTCATCCTCGATGCGGCGACCGCGGGCGACGACGACAAGCCCGCCAAGACAACCACCATCGGCTATCGGGATGTGCTGTCACAGCTGTGGCTACTCGACCCGCTGAGCGGCTGGTCTCCCAATCGGAACACCTTCGCCAGGCTGGGTATGGCGCCCAAGCATCACCTGGCAGACCCGGCTCTCGCCGCACGCCTGCTCGGCGCGGACGTGCACGCACTACTGGACGACTCCGTCTCCGGACCAGCCGTCCCCCGTCACGGTCCGCTGCTCGGCGCTCTGTTCGAGTCGCTCGTAACACTCAGCATGCGCGTGTATGCACAAGCCGCCGAAGCTGTCGTGCATCACGTGCGGACCCGGAACGGGGACCACGAAGTCGATCTGATCGTCGAGCGAGCCGACCATCGCGTCGTCGCGTTCGAGATCAAACTCGCCCCTGCTGTCAGCGACCGCGACACCGTCCACCTGAGATGGCTGCGGGACCGGCTGGGCGACGACCTGCTCGACGCAGCCGTCATCACCACCGGTACCCATGCCTATCGGCGACAGGACGGCATCGCGGTTATCCCGGCCGCCGCGCTGGGGCCCTGACCCTGCACTGTCCGTCACAGCGACAGCCGGAAGAGCGACAGCCGGAAGAGCGGGCAGAGGACCGCGACAGCGTTCCTGGGCCAAAAGCTCAACCATCTGGTTGACTGATGGGCCGGACCTTGCTGCATTCAACTATTTGGTTGAGGAATCGATCGATATAAGCAACATGATCGACATGGACGCCGTGTTCCACGCGCTTGCGCACGACGCACGACGCACGACGCACGATGCTCCAGCGACTCGCCCTGGGCGAGCTGACGGTGGGTGATCTTGCCGAGCCGCTGACCATGTCGCTCGCGGCTGCTTCGAAGCACGTGAAGGTTCTCGAGCGGGCGGGCCTGATCCGCCGCACCGTGGACGGTCGCCGCCATGTGTGCCGGCTGCAACCCGCCCCGCTGGCATCGGCCCTCGCATGGTTCCGCTTCTACGACCGTCACTGGAACGAGCGACTCGATGCTCTCGAGGTCCTCTTCCGCACCGACGCCAGCTCAGCCGACCCCGCCGCAGACGCCGACGCCGACGCAAGCTCGGCCGACCCCATTCCAGCCGACCCCATTCCAGCCGAGGAGCACTGATGACCCCCACGACCGCAGCGCACGCCGTCGTTCGACTGGAGCGCACCATCCCCGCCCGGGCGCGCCGGGCGGCATGAGCCTGATCGAGGCCGCGCTCTGACCCCGGCCGCGGGCTTGAGACAAGCTAGTGCAGCTCAGGCACGATCAACGTCAATGCGGACCCGGCAACAAAGATCCGCAACGTTCTGGAAGTCTGATCAGCATGAGGTCTACCGACAACATCGTCAAGGTCCTTGAGCGCGACGCCATCGGGTACGCGGATCTCTTTGCCGAAGACGACGACCCGGTCGAGTATGGATGGACCATCGCCCACCGGTCAGACGTAATCCGGGTCGAGGCCGTCACCCGGCAGGCCTCCGCCGACCCCGCCGAAGCGTGGCGGTTCGCCACCGCACTGCGCGACGCGCTCCTTGGCGCGGGGTTCACGCTCGCCTTCGACTGCCGCCTCGGCGTCAGGCCCGCCAAAGGATCATCGCCGGACGGGCCCCCGCAGAGCTGGCGCGGATTCGTAGACCTCGGCCTTCAGCCATCGTGACGGGCTGATGACCGTGCCCTGACGTCTCCGCCGGCCCATCCTGCCCGGTCCGCTACCGACAACGTCCGCTACCGACAACGTCCGTTACCGACAACGTCCCGCTGACGGTAGCGTCGGGGAGCCGCGATTAGTGGCTCATGATGAGCGCACCCGGTGGCGTGAGGGCATCAGTCGCGGCGGAGCGTCACGCCCTGCGCGTTGAAGAAGAAGCCGCCGGCGGTCACGATGGCTCGGCGGGCGTCGGGGACCTGACGCTCCCCGGCCAGGCCCTGGAGCTGGTGCACCGCCTCCCGGACGTGACCCGAACCCTGCGTACCGCCCTCGGACAACGCCCCGCCGTGGGGGTTCACCGGGACCCGACCGTTGATCAGAATACGGTTGGTCTTGTCGTCCCAGTGTTCCTTGATGAAGTGGCCCGCCTCGCCGGGGCCGCAGTAGCCGACGTTCTCCAACCAGTTCAGCGTGATGATGGTGAAACCGTCATAGGGAAAGTAGACGTCGGCGTCGTCGATCCAGAAGTCGCTCTTCGCCTTGAGGGTTTCCACAACGACCTGCTGCCCGTGCTGGCGGAGGCTGGGTGTCTGATCCTCCTCGTGCCTGTCCACCATGCCCAGCGCCGCGGCCTGGACGAGAACCGGCGGGTGCGGTAGGTCGCGGGCCCGCTCGGCCGTCGTGACCACGAACGCGTCCGCGCCGTCCACCGGAACGTCCATGTCGAGCATGCACAGCGGCCAGCGGATCATGCGAGCGGACAGATAGTCGTCCATTGTCAGGGGTTTATGCATGGCCGCCGCCGGGTTGGCAGCGGCGTTCGTGCGATTGTTGATGGCGACATAGCCGAAATGTTCCTTCGGGACGCCGTACTCATACATGTACCGCGACGCCCAGGCCGTGTATCCGACGCCGCCGAAGACCGTCTCCGGCCCGGGCGAGACACCGGGGCTCAGAGGTCGGCGGAACGGATCCTTCAGCGCGGACGCGGTGTTCCACGCCTCCCGGTAGGCGGCATGATAGACGAGTGCGACCTCGCACAGGCCGCTGTGCACTGCACTCACGGCGGCGGCGAGCTGGTTCACGAACGGGATCACCGGTTCGGCGAACCAGCTGATCTCGGGAATGCCGAGAATCGTCTGCAGCTCGGGAGCCGGCGGCGTCGAGCCGGAGATGCCGTCGACGTCGGCCGCGGTCAGCCCGCAGTCGCGCAGCACCTGGATGCATGCCTGCGCGGCATAGGACGCACGGCTCCGCTCGGTGTTGCGGGGCTGGAAGCCGGTGGTGGCCGCCGCGGCGATGGCCACCTTGTCCTTCATCGGGTTACGACTGCTGATCATCGTCCGGCCTCCGTTACCGCCGCGCTGGTGCTGGTGCCGGCGGCGCTGCTGCCTGCGGTGGTGCTGGCCAGGCGGAACACCGGGAGCGGCGTGCCGGAGCGTTCAATCCAGTCGAGTTCAACCCGCTCCGCGATGCGGATCGCGTCACCCGCGGCCCCGACGACCGTGCTGGTGAACCGCAGCCCCTCCTGCTCGTCGAGCGCGACGGTCACGACCGGGTGTGGCGTGGTGTAGTCCACACCTTCGGCCGGCGGCCCCTGATGCAGGAAGACGGTCATGAAGATGCTCCCCTGCCCCGAGACCTCGGTGGGCACGATGTTCCACGACCAGCACGCGGGACACACGGGCTTGGGTGGGTGTCGCCAAGTGCCGCAGTCGCCACAACGGTTGATCACCAGTCGGTGCGCGAGCCGGCCCCGGTAGTGCGCCGCATTGTCGCGGGTCAGGGTATGCCCCGGGAACCGGGTCACCAGTTCCTCGTCGCTGATCAGCTCGTCCATCCGACCTTCTCTCCATCACGCCGGGCACCGGTGCCCTCCGTCGCGCGGTCCACGGTCCACGGTCCACGCGGCCCACCGCCCACAATACGGTTATCCAGGTTCAACGAATAGACCGCTTATCTATCACGCCCGGCAACCGCAGGGACCTGGGCCGCGTCCCAC
>NZ_CAUVXO010000014.1:0-755 GCF_963555865.1 Protofrankia sp. Cr1 | reverse complement strand
CCTCGGTGGTGCCACCCTCGGCGTAGGCCCGCACATGGTCGAGATCGCAGACGGTGGCGGGTGTTCGACATCCCGGGAACCGGCAGACCCAGTCCCGGGCCCGGATCTGGCGGGCCAGCGCCGGGGACGGGAACCGGCGCCGGCCGACCTCCACCACCGCGCCGTCGACCGGGTCGGTCAGTAGCCGTCGCCAGGTCGCGTTCTCGGCCAGCTCCCGGGCGAGCCCAGCGGGGATCGGCCCGTAGCCGGCCAGTTCGCCGGGGGTGTCGCCCAGCCCCGCCAGGGTGGCCAGGGGGATCAGGACGCCGACCTCGACGCGGACCGGGTCGTCGTCGCGGTGGCGGCCCAGGAGAATGTCGGTGAGGACGTCGGCGCGGCGTTCGTCGATGCTGCGGGTGTCCGCCGCGTCGCCGGCACGGCGGGCGAGGGCGTCGATGCGCTGGTAGGCGGCCTGGGCGTCGGGGGCGGCCAGGAACGCCGAGAGCTCGGCCATCCCGTCGTCCAACGGCTGCAGGCCGACCCGGCGCCCCCGGCGTTGGAGTGCGTGGCGTTGTGCGGCACCGTCGGGGTCGACGGCGAGTACCGCGCGGCGTAGCGCCTGGCGGAACACCGCGTGGCTGGCTCGTCCGCCGCGGGCCAGGATTCTGGTTTCGACGGCGGCGGCGTGGGCGTCGCAGAGCGGTTCGGTGGCGTCGGCGACGGCGCGGACTCGGCCCAGATCGAGAATGCCGGCGGCCAACGCGGCCAGGGTTGCC
>NZ_CAUVXO010000013.1:36106-37529 GCF_963555865.1 Protofrankia sp. Cr1 | reverse complement strand
CTGCGGTCGTTCTTGCTGTGGTCGTTGTCGACGGCGGGCAGGCTCGCGGGGTTCACCGCGGCCAGCGCGGTCTCGCCGTGGCCGAGGACGCACTCGGGGTCGGGGCCGTCCAGTGGCAGGCCGGTGAAGAACTTCGCCGCCATGCAGCCACCCTGGCAGGCGTCGTAGTGCCCGCAGGATGCGCACGCCCCGGCACTGCCCGGTTCCCGCAGCTCGGTGAACAGCTCCGATCCCCGCCACACCCCCGCGAACCCGCCGGGGTCCAGCACGCTGCCGGCGCGGAAGTGCTCGTGCAGGGCGAACGGGCAGGCGTAGACGTCCCCGACCGGGTCGATCAGACAGACGACCCGTCCGGCGCCGCACAGGTTCAACCCGGGTAGGGACTGGCCGTAGGCCGCCAGGTGGAAGAACGAGTCGCCGGTCAGCACGTTCGGCCGGGCCAGCAGCCAGGAATGCAGGTCACGCTGTTGGACGGCGGTCGGGTGCAGCTCGGCCCAGGAGTCCCGACCCCGACCGGACGGGCGTAGTCGGGTGATCCGCAGTTCGGCGCCGTAGTCCCGTGCCAGCGATTCGAACGAGTCGAGCTGGTTCGCATTGTGCCTGGTCACGACCACGGACAGCTTGAACGCGCCGAATCCGGCGGCGGCGAGGTGATCCATGGCCGCGCGGGCCCGATCATAGGAGCCGGTACCGCGGACCGGGTCGTTGGTCATCGCGTCCGCGCCATCCAGGGAGATCTGGACGTCGACGTAATCCAGTGAGGCGAGCCGCCGCGCCTTCTCCGACGTGATCATCCCGCCGTTGGTGGAGAACTTGACCCCGACACCATGGTCGACGCAGTACTCCAGCACCTCGAAGAAGTCGGGCCGGATCATCGGCTCGCCCCCACCGACGTTGACGTAGAAGACCTGCATGTCGGCAAGCTGGTCGACGACCGAGCGCAGCTGGTCGGTGGTCAGCTCGCGAGGGTCGCGCCGACCGGAGGACGACAGGCAGTGGACGCACGCCAGGTTGCAGGCATACGTCCACTCCCAGGTCAGGCAGATCGGCGCGTCGAGGCCGCGGCGCAGCTCGTCTTGCAACGACCGGCTCGCTACCGCCGCTGGTGCCTGCCCGGCCAGCTCAGTGACGCTCACGGATGAACCCCGTTTCCACCAGGCGGGCCAGTGCCCGCTCCACCGCCGGCCGTTTCGCTGTGGGTACCGCGCCGAGTGCGGCATCCGCGGAGGGCTGGTCCGCGAGTGCCCGCACCACGGCGAGCAGATCGAGATCCTTCAACAGGGACAGCCGCCGGGTGTCATAGGAGTAGGCGAGCGCGCCGAACCGCTCCGGGCGCAGCGCGACCTTCGGATGCAGCTCGTAGGCGCGGTCGCGGTCAAAGGCGCCGGTCGTGACCGGCGCGGCGGCGTGCGGGGGTGAGGGC
>NZ_CAUVXO010000013.1:35064-35729 GCF_963555865.1 Protofrankia sp. Cr1 | reverse complement strand
GTCAATGCTTGCGTCGCAGTCTTCGACTGTGGCCGCTTGATGTCGGTGGCTGGTTGATCAGTAGACGCCGCACATGCCGTCGATGGACACGTCCTCCACCAGGAGATCCTCAAGCACCGGCTCGATTGTCGGCACCTCGGCTGCGGCGATGGGACTGTCGCTGTCGACGTCGACGGAATCCATACGGTTCCTCCTGTGCGTCATACGGACGGAAACACGAACTGTGACGGTAGCCGGCTGCCCGGGCCCGCGCCTGCCCCGCTACCCGACTGCTTCTCGGTTCAGTGTGAACCGGACCTGCGGGTCCTGTCGCGTGGTCGGGTGCTGCTGGGCGGATCGCCGCTACGGCTGCTCACCCTGAGTCGCGCTGGCGCGGCCGTGTTCGAGGCGCTCGCGGGCGGTGCCACGGTGACGGCGGCCGGCGCCGGCGCGGGTACGCTCGCTCGCCGGCTGGTGGACGCCGGGCACGCCGATCCCGTGCCACCGACCGCGGGTCGGCCGGGCGTCCCTGGTCCGGATGACGTCACCCTTGTCATCCCGGTCCGCGACCGGGCGGCGGAGCTTTCGCGGTTGCTCGCCGCCGTCACCGGGACCTGCCGGGAGGTCATCGTCGTGGACGACGGCTCCACCGACGCAACCGGCGCGGTCGCGCGGCGGGCCGGTGT
>NZ_CAUVXO010000013.1:28055-34610 GCF_963555865.1 Protofrankia sp. Cr1 | reverse complement strand
CCGCGTCATCCGGCATGACTCGCCGCTGGGGCCCGCGTCCGCCCGCATGGCCGGGGCGCGAGCCGCGGCAACCCCGCTGGTCGCCTTTGTCGACTCCGACGTGCTGCCCGGCCCGGACTGGCTCACCAGGCTGCTCCCGCAGCTGGCCGACCCGATGGTCGCGCTCGTCGCCCCGCGGGTCGCCTCAGCGCCACACCGGGCACTGCGCGCCCGGTACGAGATGTCCCGGTCGCCGCTGGACCTGGGCTTGCGGCCCGGTCCGGTCCGCGCGGGCAGCCGTATCTCCTACCTGCCGGCCGCGGCGCTGCTGATCCGCCGGGAGCTGGCCGACTTCGACCCGGCGATGCGCTACGGCGAGGACGTCGACCTGGTGTGGCGGCTGACCGCGGCCGGCTGGTCGGTGCGTTACGAACCGGCCGCGGTGGTGCTCCACCAGCCCCGGTCGTCCTGGCGGGGCTGGGTCAGGCAGCGGGTCGGCTACGGATCGTCCGCGGCAGCGCTCGCGTTGCGCCATCCCGAGCCGTTGCGGCCAGTGCGGGGCGCTGCGGCCGGTGTCGCGGCGGGTGTCGTCGTCGCGACCGGGTCCGCTGCCGCGGTTGCCGCGGTCGCCGCCACTGCCGGGGTCGGCGCGGTGGTCAGCGCCTGGCGCCTGCGCCGGACGTTCACCCGCCTGCGCACGCCCGTGCCGCGGGCCGGGCTACACGCGGCGGTCCTGGTCGCCCGGGGCCGGCAGCATGCAGGCTGGGCTGCCGCGGACACCGCGCGGCGCGTGTGGCTGCCGCTGCTGGCCTTCGGTGCGGGTCGGCCCGGCCGTCGTGTCCTGCTGGTCGCGGCGACCATACCGACCGCGTGGGACTGGTGGCGAGAACGTCCGGATGTCGGGCTCGTCCCCTACGTCGCGTTGCGGATGGCGGACGACGCGGCCTACTGCGCCGGGGTCTGGTGGGGTTGTCTGCACGCCCGCACCACGCTCCCGCTGCGCCCTGCCGTCCCGCTGCGTCCGATCTTCGGATCGGGTGCGTCCGGGTGAACGGGCCGGCAAGCTCAGGCGATATGGCCAATGTATTAGTCGATGTCCGCCCGCCCGCGGCGGTTGTCACGCTGAACCGTCCCCAGGTCCGTAACGCGATCACTCCTGAACTGATCGGCGAGCTGCGAGCCGCGATCGTCGACCTCGACGCCCGGGACGATGTGCGGGCGATCGTCCTCACCGGTGCCGACCCGGCCTTCTGCGCCGGCCTGGACCTCGTCGCGGTGGGCCAGGGCAGGTTCAGCGAGGCTGCGAACTGGGACGAAATACCTTTCGATCAGGTGCTGGCGACCACCAGGCCGTTGATCGGAGCGATCAACGGGGCGGCCGTGACCGGTGGCCTGGAATGGGCGCTGTGCTGCGACTTCCGTATCGCCTCGGAGCGCGCGCGGTTCGCCGACACCCACGCGCGGGTCGGCGTGATGCCGGGCGGCGGGATGACCTGGCGGCTACCCCAGGCGGTCGGGTTCGCCTGGGCACGTCAGATGTCGTTCACGGGCAACTACGTGGACGCGGCGCAGGCGCTGCGGATCGGTCTGGTCAACGAGGTGGTGGCACACGGGACTCTGCTGGCGCGGGCTCTGGAGATCGCCGCGAACATCGCCACCATCCCCGCGGGGGATCTCGCTGACATCCGGGCCATGTATCACCAGTCGGAGTTCGGCACCGTCACCGACGCGATCGCGAACGAGAAGGATGTCGCGGGCCGGCGTTCGTTGGATGCCGGCGAGGTGGCCCGACGGCGCGGTGCGGTGATCGAGCGCGGCCGAGGCCAGGTCGGGTAGCGCGGGTCGGGCTACGCCACGGCTGTGGGCCGCCTTCACAGCACAGCTGTGCCCGGCTGGATGGTCATCAGTCGGGCACATTCGGCTCGATACCGAGATCAGGTATGATCGGTATGAGACATGCGGACGCTGACGTCAACCCGCATCCCGTGGTGTCCCTGTTACAGCGCCGAGCGCGTCCTCGGCGAACAGTCGACTCTTGTCCGTCAGCGGCTCCTGCGGGAAGACGTCCGCGCAGATTCGTTCCACGTCATCTACCGTCGTGATTCGCAGAATGCGGAGAAGTTCGACGGTGTCCGCGAGATCGGCGTAACGGCGAGCGGAGAGAATCTTCATTGCGAGGAGGTGTCGTGGTGAGGCCGCACTTACTCGCAGACCTGGGTGTTCGAAGACCGGCCGCGCCTCCTGATCGGATTTCGTCGATATATAGACGCTCGCCTGCTCGTTGATCCAACTCCTCGGAAGTCCCAACCTGCCCGCGACGAACGCTGCCTCTTCGAGCACGACTCCGTGGGGCGTGAACAGTGCGTCCACGTCACGAGTCGCGCGACGACTGTCGTAAGCGAGCATCATGGCTGCCCCGCCGACGATGTAGACATCGGCTACAATGCTACGCTGGGCGAGTCGTTCGCCGAGCATCGTGAAGGCTGCGGTGAGCGCGGCACGGTCGAATAGGGGATAGCTGTTCATACCCGCTCGAGGTCCTCGGCCGCGATAAAAATACCCCTCCGCCGGAGAGCCGCCGGGGAATGGACAAACGCCCACGCTCGGGCCGCTGGTGTGTCGTCGGGAAACCAGAATCGATCCAGGATCCTGTCCTCCACCCAGGCGGGACCGGGCCGGCCCTGTCTCGCGCAGACGTGTTCCGCGATACCCGCGAGAAGCACGTCCCACTGTTCATCGCCGGTCGGTGCGGGTTCGGCTTGTACCAGGGCGGGACGCACGGAATCCGCTGCCCACTTCCAGCCTTCAAGGAACTCCAGCAGCAGCCGCCGCCGCGTCGACTCGTCACCGTTCATGCCAATATATCCAGCGAGATCGGCCACCGTCAGTGGTTGGAAGCCGGAGTCGCCGAACTCGTCGGCCTGAGGGTGGGTAGCGGTCATGGTTCCTACGATAGGACCTCCACGGCAGCTGTGATCGGCTCGTGAGCGGTCAGGCGGTCAAGCGTGTGCCGTCGATCGGGTGGTGGTCGGGCTACGTCACGGGCCATAGCGTGGCGTCGGCTTGCCGACCTTGGTTGTCTCCAGGGGTACGGTGGCGACACGCGGATATCCTCAGTGATGTGACCTACCTCGACCACGCGGCGACCACGCCGATGCGTCCTGAGGCCGTGGCTGCTTATACCGCGGCGCTCGCTGAGGCCGGGAACGCGTCGTCGCTGCACGCCAGCGGCCGTCGTGCGCGCAGAGTAGTTGAAGAGTCGCGCGAGGCGCTCGCCGCGGCACTGCGCGCCCGTCCGTCTGAGGTCGTCTTCACCGCTGGGGGGACCGAAAGCGACAACCTGGCCATCAAAGGTCTGTACTGGGCGCGGCGGGCGGCCGCGCCGCGCCGGCACCGGGTACTGGTCAGCGCGATCGAGCACCGGGCCATCCTCGACGCCGTGTTCTGGCTGGCCGAGGCGCAGGACGCCCAGGTCGAGCTGTTGCCCGTGGACGCCACCGGGATGGTGCACCCCGACGTCCTCGCCGCGGCGATCGCCCGTGATCCCGACAGCGTCGCGCTGGTCAGCGTCATGTGGGCGAACAACGAGGTAGGCACGGTGTCGCCGATCGCGGAGCTTGCAGCGGTTGCGCACGGCTACGGGATCGCGTTCCACACCGACGCCGTCCAGGCGGTCGGGTCGATCCCGGTGTCGTTCGAGGACAGCGGTGCGGACGCGCTGACGGTCAGCGCCCACAAGCTCGGCGGCCCGATCGGCATGGGCGCGCTGCTGGTGCGCCGGGGTCTGGCCCTGGCACCGTTGACCCACGGCGGTGGGCAGGAACGCGATGTACGGTCGGGAACACTCGACACGCCGGGAGTCGCGGCGTTCGCCGCGGCCGCGACCACGGCGGTCAGCGAACGGCCCGCCGAAGCGGAGCGCCTCGCAGCCCTGCGTGACGATCTGGTCGCACGGGTGCTCGCCGCGGTACCGGACGCGGTGGTGAACGGAGCGCCCCCGGGCCCGGGGCTCCTCCCCGGGATCGCTCATCTGACCTTTCCCGGCTGCGAGGGCGACTCACTGTTGCTGCTGCTCGACGCACACGGGATCGAGTGCTCGACCGGTTCGGCCTGCTCGGCCGGGGTCGCCCGACCGTCACACGTTCTGCTGGCCATGGGCGTGGACGAGGCCGGCGCCCGCGGTTCCCTGCGCTTCTCCCTGGGACGCACCTCCGAGCGTGCCGATGTGGACGCCCTGGTGCGGGTGATCATGCCGGTGGTGGGTAGGGCGCGCCGCGCCGGAGCGCTGTCCGGCCTGTCCGGCCTGTCCGGACGATCCGGGGGGTGAGCGGAATGCGGGTACTCGCGGCCATGTCCGGCGGGGTCGACTCGGCGGTCGCGGCCGCCCGTGCGGTCGACGCCGGCCACGATGTCACGGGCGTGCACCTGGCGCTGGCGAAATCCCCGGAATCACACCGGACCGGCGCTCGTGGCTGCTGCACCGTCGAGGACGCCCGCGACGCCCGCCGCGCCGCCGACATCCTGCGCATCCCCTTCTACGTGTGGGACCTGGCCGACCGGTTCGAACAGGACGTCATCGACGAGTTCGTGACCGCCTACGAGGCCGGTCGGACGCCGAACCCGTGTGTGCGGTGCAACGAGCGGATCAAATTCGCGGCGGTTCTGGACCGGGCGTTGGCGCTGGGTTTTGACGCGGTGGTCACTGGGCATCACGCCCAGCTGTCCGGCGCGGTACTGCGCCGCTCGGTGGATCCGGACAAGGACCAGTCCTACGTACTGGGGACGTTGCGCCCCGAGCAGCTCGCGCATGCGATCTTCCCGTTGGGGGACACGACGAAGACCGAGGTCCGGGCCGAGGCCGCTCGACGCGGTCTCGCGGTTGCGGACAAGCCCGACAGTCACGACATCTGCTTCATTGCCGACGGTGACACCGGCCGGTGGCTGCGTGAACGGCTGGGATCGCGGCCAGGGCCGGTGGTGGACGCCGTCACCGGCGAGACCGTGGGGGAGCACGACGGGGCGTTCGCCTTCACCATCGGGCAGCGTCGGGGTCTGCGCCTGGGCCGGCCCGCGCCCGACGGCAAGCCGCGGTACGTCCTCGACATCGCGCCCGTCACCGCCACGGTGACGGTCGGCCCGGCCGAGGCACTCGACGTCCACAGCCTCGTCGCAGACCCGGTGGTCTGGCCGTACGAGGGTCCGGTGGTGTGCACGGCCCAGGTCCGCGCACACGGGCGGGCGGTCCCGGCCACGGCGCAGGCCGTCGGGGACGAGCTGCACGTGCGGTTGGACGAACCGGTCCGCGGTACCGCGCCCGGCCAGGCCGTCGTCCTCTACGACGGTGATCGGGTCCTGGGCGGGGGTCATATCCGCCGGTTGGGTGCCGGCGAGTCCGGTTCCGGCTCGCGCGGTGCCGGCCGGCCTGGTTTCTGATCCTGCGCATCCGGGAAGTTTCGATCATGATTTGGATGATCACATGATGATGACCATGACCTCATGACACAGTCAGCTGCTACCTCCGTCAGCACCCGGCTGTGGGAGCCCGGGGCGGCGACCGGGGTCGGGTCGTTGCCGGGGACGGACCCGGTCGAGGCATGCCGGCTGGTCTTCGACGAGCTTGGCGACCTGCCGCACCTGCCTGAGCTGCCGGACCGCGGCGCCGGCGCCGACATGATCGGGCGTGCCGCGGGTCTGCTCGCGGACATGCCGGTCGATCTGCAGCCGTCCGGGTGGCGGTTGGTGCCGCGTCCCGGCATCGACCTGCGTCGCACCCGTGATCTGATGGCTCGCGACCTCGACGCGCTCGGCGAGGTCGCCGCCGGCTACACCGGACCGTTCAAGGTTGCCGTCACCGGGCCCTGGACGCTCGCCGCCACCGTCGAGTTGCAGCGGGGGCACAAGGCCCTCAAGGACGCCGGGGCCGCCCGGGACATCGCCGAGGCCCTCGCGGAGGGCATCGCCCGCCACCTCGGGCAGATCGCGAGCGTCCTGCCCGGTGCCCGCCTGATCGTCCAGCTCGACGAGCCGGGTCTGCCGGCGGTGCTCGCCGGTCAGGTCCGTACGCCCAGCGGATTCGGGGCGCTGCCGGCGGTCGAGGAGGGTGTCGTCACCGAGCGGCTGCGCAACCTGCTCGCCGGTGTCCTGCTCGCCGGCGTCGCGGTGCCGGCCGGGGTGCACTGCTGCACGGCATCGCCCCCGGTCGGGCTGGTGCGGCAGGCCGGTGCGGCCTTCGTGAGCGTGGACGCGACCCTGCTCACCCCCGCCGATGACGACATGATCGGCGAGGCGGTCGAGGCGGGGGTCGCGCTGATGCTCGGCGTGGTGCCGGCGCGGGACACCGAACTGTCCGACGTCGGCCGTACCGTCGAGCCGGTCCGGTCGATGTGGCGCCGGCTGGGGTTCTCGTCCGAGCAGCTTCGGGAGGTGGTCGCGGTGACGCCGACCTGCGGTCTCGCGGGTGTGACACCCGCCTACGCACGGGTGGCGCTGCGACGCTGCCGCGAGGCGGGGCGGGCGCTGGCCGACGATTCGACATGAGTGCGCCCGCTGCGCCGAGTCCGGGCGCGACCGGGACGG
>NZ_CAUVXO010000013.1:9062-27789 GCF_963555865.1 Protofrankia sp. Cr1 | reverse complement strand
TACGGGTGCGCGCCGCGCAGCTGGCCCTCGAGCTGGACGAGCACGCCTACCGCTACTACGTGCTGGACTCACCGACCGTCTCCGATGCTGAATACGACCAGCTCATGGGTGAGCTGGCGGAGATCGAGACCCGTCACCCGCAGCTGCGCACCCCGGACTCGCCGACCCAGAAGGTCGCCGGCTCCTTCACGACGCTGTTCACGCCGGTCGAGCATCTGGAACGGATGCTCTCGCTGGACAACGTCTTCACCGATGCCGAGCTTGAGGCCTGGGCACTGCGGGCGACCCGGGACACCGACGTCGAGGCCTGGCTGTGCGAGCTGAAGATCGACGGGCTGGCGGTCGACCTGGTCTATGAGGACGGCTGTCTGGTCCGGGCGGCCACCCGCGGCGACGGGCGGGTCGGCGAGGACGTCACCCCGAACATCCGCACCCTCTCGGCGGTGCCGACCCGCCTGCGTGGGCCGGGTATCCCAGCGCTGCTGGAGGTCCGGGGCGAGGTTTTCTTCCCCACGGCGGCGTTCGCAGAGCTCAACGCCACCCTGGTCGCGGCGGGCGAGAAGCCGTTCGCCAATCCGCGCAACGCCGCCGCCGGCTCGCTGCGGCAGAAGGATCCCCGGGTCAGCGCCAAGCGTCCGTTGTCCATGACCGTCCACGGGCTCGGTACCCACCAGGGTCTTGACGTCGAGGCACAGTCCGCGGCATACAGCCGGCTGGCCGAACTCGGCCTGCCCGTCTCCCATCACCACGAGGTGGTGGGCAGTGTCGCCGAGGTCGAGGCGTTCGTCCGTCGGTGGGGGGAGCACCGTCACGACGTCGAGCACGAGATCGACGGAGTGGTGGTGAAGGTCGACGCGTTCGGGTTGCAACGCCGGCTCGGCGCCACCTCGAAGTCGCCACGCTGGGCGGTGGCCTACAAGTATCCGCCGGAGGAGGTGACCACCAAGCTGCTCGACATCGAGGTCAACGTGGGCCGCACGGGCCGGGTCACCCCGTTCGGCCGCCTCGAGCCGGTCAAGGTCGCGGGCTCGACGGTCGGGCTCGCCACCCTGCACAACGCCGACCAGGTCGAGCGCAAAGGGGTGCTGATCGGCGACACCGTCGTGGTCCGCAAGGCCGGCGATGTGATCCCGGAGATCGTCGGTCCGGTTGCCGACCTTCGGGACGGTTCCGAACGCGCCTTTGTCATGCCCACCCGTTGCCCGGAGTGCGACACCGAACTGGTGCGACCCACCGACGAGGTCGACATCCGCTGCCCGAACGCGGTGTCCTGCCCCGCGCAGCTACGAGAGTCGATCTTTCATTTCGCCTCCCGGGGCGCGTTGGACATCGACGGGCTCGGTTATGAGACCGCGATCGCCCTGCTGGATGCCGGCCGCGTGCACGACGTGGGCGATGTCTTCCACCTGAGCCCCGAGTCGTTCGACGGACTGCGCGGATTCGGTCAGAAGAAGATCGATCAGATTCTGCGTGGGGTGGAGCAGGCTCGGGGTCAACCGCTCTGGCGGTTGCTGGTCGGCCTGTCCATCCGCCATGTCGGGCCGAGCGCGGCGCGGGCGCTGGCACGGGAGATGCAGTCGGTGGACGCGCTCGCCGCCGCATCCACCGAAACTCTGGCTGCCGTCGACGGTGTCGGCCCGACCATCGCCGCGGCCGTGGCGGACTGGTTCGCTGATCCCCGCCACCGCGAGATCCTCGAACGGATCCGCTCCGGTGGGGCGCGCCTGGCCGACGTCGGCGCGGACGACGGGCCGGGTCCGCTGCGCGGTGTCACCGTTGTGATCACGGGGACTCTCACCGACTGGAGCCGGGACTCCGCCGCCGAGGCGGTCCAGGCACGCGGTGGCAAGGTCACCGGCTCGGTGAGCAAGAAGACGACCTTTGTGGTCGTCGGTGCCGACCCCGGGGCCGGCAAGTACGACAAGGCGCGGGCGCTGAAACTCCCGATCCTCGACGAGGCCGGGTTCACCGTGCTGCTCGACGCCGGGCCGCAGGCCGCCGGCGCGCACGCCCGTCCCGCCCAACCGGCCGACGACGATCCGGGTGGGTGATCGCCAGCTGGTGACGCCGACTCGGCTCGTCAACCCGTTCCCTGCGCGGCGAGCGAGACATCCCTGTTGTGCGCGATCGTCGCGGCGATGCCGGCGAGATGCGCGAGCCGCAGCACCTCCGACGCCCGGAACGCCGGGCCGCCCGGCCGTCCGATCAGAACCGCCCGGTCCGGACCTCCCACCGGCGCGACCGCCAGCTCCATGTCGAGCGCGGTCCAGCGCGGAGGCAGCCAGCCCGCGTGGCGGTCCAGCCGTTGCGCGCGGTCCAGCGGCAGCCACAACAGCGTGGATCGCACCCGCTCCGGGACTGCGAGGTCGCCGCCACCGAGATCCGGGGCGCCCACGGAGGTCTCCACAACCCGCAGATCGTCGGGCCCGACCCGTTCCAGCAGCACGGCCCAGTCGGCATGGAACACCGCCCCGACGAACTCGGTCATGACGGCCAGCGCCTCGTCGGGCCGGGAGGTCATGGCTTCGACGAGGTCCAGGTCATGTTGAATGCCGGCACCGCCGGACAGGTACGGGCGCAGGGATTCCACGCTCACCCCGGGCACGGACTGCACCGCGGTCAGGACGGTGTCGACGAGCCCGTACGGCGGGAGCGCGACGACGATGTCGTCCACGGCGCCGTTCGGGCCGCGTTCGACGACGTCCAGGCTGACGATGTCGATGGCAGCCTGGCCCAGCGCGGTCGCGACCGCGCCTAGGGCGCCGGGGCGGTCCGGCAGGACGAGGCGAAGCAGATACGACATGTGGCCAAGAATGCAGTTTGGAGGTGTCGGTGCTGTAGCGCAAAAATCACAGGCAGGTATCGGTGCTGGTCACCGTCCTGGCGTCGATCGTTGCTGTGAGCAGGGCCGCTGCCCGTTCAGCTGGGGCCGAGAACGGCGCCGATCCGCTTGCGCACCTCGGTCTCGCCCAGCGCACCCGCGACCAAGTGGAGGGCAGGGCTGCGGGTGGAGCCGGTGAGCAGCACGCGGACCACCTGGGACGCCTCCCGGATTGATCCGACGTAGGAGCCGGGGTCGCTCTTGTACTCCTTGACGCTTGCCGCGAAGTCGTTGTCCCTGGCCGTCACGCGGATCTGGTCGAACCAGCCGTCCGAGTCGGAAAGGTCCTGGTAGACACGCAGCAGATCCGCGCACAGCCGCCGCACCACATCGGGCGCGAGGCCGCCGAACCTGCTGTCCCCGGGATCGGCCACCGGCTCGAACAAGGCGGTGAAGAAGTAGCCGTAGATCGGCCGGAAATCCGACCACTTGCGCAGGTCCTTGCGCGGGTTGTCCACGCCTGTCCGCTCGATGTCCAGGGCCCGCACGGCGAGGTCCTGCTCGGCGCGGACAGCCTGCGCCAGTTCGGTGTCGTGGGTGTCCGCCCACGTCAGCACCTCGTCCAGGACATCTCGGCTCGGCAGAGTCGCGACGTAGTCCGCCGCGATGTCCTCCAGTTTCACCAGATCCACCAGCGCGCCGGACACGCCGCACTCGGCCAGACCCAGTGGGGCGGTCAGCGCTTCGGTCAGCGCCATCTCCGCCAACCGCCCGTTGATCAGACCGCGGAGGTAATAGAGCACACTCGGCGCCGGGTAGCCCGCTTTGATATAAAATTCGACGGACGCCTCGGGATCCTTGCGCTTGGACAGTTTCCGCTTTCCCGAGCCGTCCACCTTCAGCAGCGGTGCGATGTGTGCGTACGGAATGCGCTCGAAACCCGCCGCGTCGAACAGTTGCAGGTGCACCGGGACCGAGGACAGCCACTCGTCGCCTCGAATCACATGAGTGACCCGCATCAGATGGTCGTCCACGACGTGCGCGAAATGATAGGTCGGCAACCGCAGCAGGCTGTCGGAACTCTTCAGAATGACGATGTCGTTGCGGTTCGCGTCCGCCTCCAGGCGGCCGCGCACCAGGTCGGTGAAGGTGATCCTGCCCGGCTCGCCCGGCGACCGGAACCGCACGACGTAAGGCTGTCCGGCGGCCAGCCGCTCGCGTACCTGTTCGTCGGCGGCATCGCGCCAGGTCGCCCAGCGGCCGTAGTAGCCGGTGGGCACCTTCTTGGCGCGCTGTTCCTCGGTGGCCGTACCCAGCTCCTCCTTCGTGGCGAAGCACAGGTATGCCTTGCCTGCGCGGAGAAACTCGCGTATGTAGGTCAGGTAGATCCGGGCCCGGTCCGACTGCGTGTAGGGGCCGTAGGCGCCGGTCTGGTCGGACTCGTCCGAACTGACGCCGAAGTAGCCGAAGGCCGCGTCGAACTGTGCGGTCGCGCCCTCCACAGTTCGCGCCTGATCAGTGTCCTCGATCCGGATGAAGTAGGCGCCGCCGGACTGCCGTGCGAGGTCCTTGTCCAGGATCGCCACATAGACCCCGCCGAGGTGGGCGAAGCCCGTTGGGCTCGGGCAGAAACGGGTGACCATCGCGCCCGGCGTCAGGTTCCTCGGCGGGTACCGCTCCTCCCAGTGTTCCGGGCCGGGTAGGTCGGCCGGATACAGCGCGTCAATCTCATCGCGGTCAAGCATTGCAGTGGGTACCTCCACGGGCGCTGGACAGTTCTGAAACCGCGGTGATCACCGTCGCCAGGCGGTCCCGTGGTGGGCACTACCCGCAGGCCCGTCTGCGATGCTAGCGGGCACCGGGTCCCCCCCGGTGGAGGGCGTGTCAGGCATGCGGCGCGGCTTCTCCAAGGTGGTGGGGGCCGCCAGGCCAGGGGGTGCCCCTGCGCGCCGGCCCGTACGATGACCACAGCGTCATCCGCGAGTCGGCAGGCACGGGACTCGGCAGTCAGCAGACACAGACGTGGCCGCAAGGTCACCGGGAAGTCAGAGGGTCGTAACCGGTATGGCGATTACCAGGGACGAGGTCGCCCATCTTGCCCGCCTGTCGCGGCTGGCCTTGTCCGACGAGGAGCTCGACACGCTCGCCCCTCAGCTCGACGTGATCATCGGTGCGGTCGCCCGGGTCGCGGAGGTAGCTGCGGGTGACATCCCGCCGACGACCCATGCCGTCCCGCTGACGAACGTCTTCCGGGCTGACATCACCCGCACGTCGCTGTCGCAGGCTGACGCGCTCGCCGGCGCGCCCGCCGTCGAAGACGGCCGTTTCCGGGTGCCGCGCATCCTCGACCTGGACGAGTGAGGGTACCTCCCGTGACCGACGTCATCCGTTTCTCCGCCGCCCGAACCGCCGCCGCGATCGCCGCGGGTGAGCTCAGCGCCCTGGAGGCGACCCAGGCCGCGCTCGACCGGATCGCGAAGGTCGACGATCGGATCAACGCGTTCCTGCACGTCGACGTCGACGGTGCCGTTGCCGCGGCTCGCGACGTCGACCGGCGCCGGGCCGCGGGGGAGCGCCTGGGACCGCTCGCGGGCGTCCCGCTGGCGCTCAAGGACGTACTCACTGCCCGCGGCATGCCGACGACCTGTGGTAGTCGAATGCTCGAGGGTTGGAAGCCGCCGTACGACGCGACAGTGGTGTCGAAGTTGCGGGCCGCCGGCGTGGTGATCATCGGCAAGGTCAACATGGACGAGTTCGCGATGGGGTCGTCCACGGAGAACTCCGCCTACGGGCCGACCCGCAACCCGTGGGACACCGATCGCATCCCCGGCGGTAGCAGCGGTGGCAGTGCAGCCGCCGTGGCCGCCTTCGAGACGCCGATCTCGATCGGGACCGACACCGGCGGCTCGATCCGCCAGCCCGCGGCCGTGTGCGGGCTGGTCGGGGTCAAGCCGACCTACGGTGGGGTGAGCCGCTACGGCCTCGTCGCGTTCTCGAGCTCGCTGGACCAGGCCGGGCCGCTGGCCCGCACGGTGACCGACGCGGCTCTGCTACATGCCGCCATCGCCGGTCACGACCCGCTGGACACGACCAGCATCGAGTTGCCGGTACCCGGCGTGGTGGCCGCCGCCGCCAGCCGTGATCTGCGCGGCGTGCGGATCGGCGTAGTCCGGGAGCTGTCCGGGGACGGCTACGACATCGGGGTGCGGGCGCGCTTCTCCGACGCTCTTGAGGTGCTGGTCGGTCTGGGTGCCGAGGTCGTCGAGGTCAGCTGCCCGCACTTCACCTACGCGCTGCCCGCCTACTATCTGATCGCGCCGAGCGAGTGCTCGTCCAACCTGGCCCGCTTCGACGCGATGCGGTTCGGCCTGCGGATCGGTGACGACGGCGAGGCCGGAGCCGAGGAGGTCATGACCCGCACCCGCGGTGCCGGCTTCGGGGCCGAGGTCAAGCGTCGGATCATCCTGGGGACCTACGCATTGTCGTCGGGTTACTACGACGCCTACTACGGTCAGGCGCAGAAGGTCCGAACGCTGATCAGCCAGGACTTTGCCGCGGCCTACGAACGGGTCGACGTGCTGGCCTCACCCACCACGCCCACCGTCGCGTTCCGGCTGGGTGAGAAGATCGACGATCCGGTGGCGATGTACCTGTCCGACCTGTGCACGATCCCGTCGAACCTGGCCGGCGGGCCGGCGATGAGCCTGCCGATCGGCCTGGCCGACGGGCTTCCGGTCGGTTTTCAGATCATGGCGCCGACCTTCGCGGACGACCGGCTCTACCAGGTCGGCGGCGCGTTGGAGGCAGCTCTCGACGCCGCCCGCGGCCATCCCTTCCTCGACGACGCCCCGGCCCTGTAGGGGCCGGAATGCGCGACGGCGGCCCGTTCCCCGTCCGGGCGGCCCCGGCGAGACTCGGAGGGACACTGGGCCTGATGAGTTGTGAGATGTGCGGAACGAGGGGAGACGTTGATGGTTGCGCTACGTAGCAGGCGGGCGGATCGGGCGCCGCTGGTGGCGGTCTGGGTACTGGGCCTGGCCGTGCTCGGGGTGGGCATCGCGGCGGTCTCGCCGATTTTGATCATCTGGGGCGTGCTCGGCGTCGCCGGATCCGCCTTCGCCACCAGGATCCACCTGCGTGACACCGGCATCCACCGGCCGCGCGAGGACACCGAGACCTCGACCGAGACCTCGACCCCGACCCCGACCCAGGTCGGCTCGTCCGGTCCATCAGATTCATCGAGCGTGTCAGATTCGCCAGGCTCGTCAGGTCGGGCGGACCCGGTTGAACAGGAGCACCTGCGTTGACATCCCCGGCCAGCGTGGCGGTCACGACCCCCACCTTTGACGACGCCGTCGCCCGCTACGAGCCGGTGATCGGGCTGGAGACACACGTCGAGCTCGGCACCGCCTCGAAGATGTTCTGCGGCTGCTCCACGGTGTTCGGCGCGGAGCCCAACACCCAGGTGTGCCCGACCTGCCTGGGGCTGCCCGGATCGCTGCCGGTGGTCAACGAGGCCGCCGTGCGGTTCGCCATGATGATCGGCCTTGCGCTGAACTGCTCGATCTCGTCCTGGTGCCGATTCGCGCGTAAGAACTACTTCTACCCGGACATGCCGAAGAACTTCCAGATCAGCCAGTACGACGAGCCGCTGTGTGAGAACGGCTGGCTGGACGTGGAGGTTGACGGGAAGATCCATCGGGTCGGCATCACCCGCGTCCACATGGAGGAGGACACCGGCAAGTCCCTGCATGTCGGTGGGGCCACCGGGCGCATCCACGGGGCCACGCACTCGCTGGTCGACTACAACCGGGCCGGGATCCCGCTCGTCGAGATCGTCACCGAGCCGGACGTCCGCTCACCGGAGGTCGCCCGCGCCTACGTCGACGAGTTGCGTGAGCTGTGCCGGGCGCTCACCGTCTCCGACGTCCGCATGGAACAGGGTTCGCTGCGTTGCGACGCCAACGTCTCGTTGCGGCGGCGTCCGGCGCCCGGCGAGCCGGTGGCACCCTACGGCACCCGCTCGGAGACCAAGAATCTCAACTCGCTGCGGTCGGTGGAGCGGGCCGTCCGGTACGAGATCGTCCGGCAGGCGGGTCGCCTGGACGCGGGCCTTCGGATCGTCCAGGAGACCAGGCACTTCGACGAGGCGTCCGGTACGACGTCGACCGGCCGATCCAAGGAGGAGGCGACCGACTACCGGTACTTCCCCGAGCCCGACCTGACACCGCTGGCGCTGACCCACGAGTACGTCGACGCGGTCCGGGCGACCATTCCGGAGCTGCCGGCGCAGCGGCGCGCCCGCCTTGCCGTCGACCACGGCATCTCGCCTAGCGACATCGTGAAGATGCGTAATGCAGGTGTTCTCGACCTGGTCGAGGAGACCATCTCGGCGGGCGCGCCGGCCGAGGCGGCCCGCAAGTGGTGGCTGAACGAGCTCGCGCGCCGGGCCGCCGACGCGGGCGTACCACCGACGGGCCTCGCGATCGGGCCGGTGGATGTCGCCCGCATCGCGGAGCTGGTCGCGGCGGGTGAGCTCACCGATGCCCTCGCCCGTAAGGTCATCGACGGCGTTCTCGCCGGCGAGGGCGCACCGGACGAGGTGGTGGCCAGCCGCGGCCTGAAGCTGGTGTCGGACGACGGTGCACTTTCGCAGGCGGTGGACGCGGCCATCGCCGCCCAGCCCGCCATCGCGGACAAGGTCCGGGGCGGCAAGCTGAACGCGGTCGGCCCGCTGGTCGGCGCCGTCATGAAGGCCATGAAGGGTCAGGCCGATGCGAACGCCACCCGCACGCTCCTGCTGGAGCGCCTGAAGGAGTAGGTGGAATCTGTCGATCTGGTGACATTTCCCACCTACGCCTGGCGACCATCGGTGTTGGTCATAGGTGGAAATGGTTACCAGGGCGGCGATTTCCACCTACCGCTCGAACGGTACGCGACGGTAATGCCACATTTTTGTGACAGTCCTCGGCGTGTCGCGGGGCTGGACGTGTGTGGCCGTCCGTAGACTTGGCCGCGCACCCGGAGGAGGACCGGAGCAGGACGCGGGTGATCCCTCCGGATGCACGATCATGTTTTAGCGCGCCGGAGGCCTCGTGGTCGCCAAGGATCATGGCGCGCCCGGTCACCGTTTCCGGGAGGAGTGCGCGCCAAGGTGCCTCTCACCCCCAGTGGGTTCACCGCCTCGACCTCGCGGCGACGCGGGCGAAGCCGGACCCGAATGCTCGTCGTGGTGGTGGTCGTCCTTGTGCTGGTGGCCGCGGCCGCTGTCGGGTACGTCCTGAAAACCCGCGCCGATGCGCGTGCCGCGGACCGGGCGGCGACGACCGCCGCGCAGGCCTATCTTTCCGGCTGGCAGAGCCTGGGTTCACCGGGCGACGCGGGCGGCGACGCCAGCGCTGTCGCAGCCGCGCAGGAGCGGGGTAAGGCCGGCGTGACGGCCGTGAGCGTGCCGGGGACGATCGCGGTCGACCAGCTCGTGGCGACGATGGTCGACGTCCGCACCAAGCTGAACGTGACCGGGGCCCGATTCGTTGCCGGAGCCCTGACGCGCCGCGACTCGAACGCGACGGTCGGCTACTCTGCGTCGCTCACCCTTGCAGGCTTTGGCGAGCCGTTCGCCTACGACGGTGTGCTCCGCCTCGTGCAGCAGGGCAAGGCGTGGAAGGTGCAGGCGCGTCCCGACTCGGTCAACCCGGCCCTGGCGCCCGGTCTACGGCTGGACCGCACCTCCTCCACGGGCAAGCGGGGACAGCTGCTCGACGCCAACGGGCAGCCGCTCGGTGCTGACGCGGAGCTTGCCGGCAACCTGATCGGTCAGGTCGCCCCGTCGTCCGGGCTGCAGCGCGTCTATGACGCCGACCTCGCACCGCAGGGCGGCACGGTAGTCGTCCGCAACGATCGGAACGAGACTGTCAGCACGCTTCGGACATACCCAGTTACCGATGGCAAGGATGTGCAGACCACGCTCGACCTGAACGTGCAGCGGGCCGGCGAGGCGGCGATGGCGACCGCCGCTAAGCCCAATGGGGCGCTGGTCGCGGTCGACACCCGGACGGGCGGGGTCCTGGCACTGGTCAACCATCCGCTGAACGGATACAGCCGGGCGGTGATCGGCAGATATCCGCCGGGTTCCACCTTCAAGATTGTCACCGCGACCGCGGCGTTGATCGCAGGCAAGGACGCGAACACGTCGCTGGACTGTACACAGACGGTGGCCATCGGCGGGCGTACGTTCCAGAACGCCGAGTCCGAGCAGTTCGGTCCGATCCCGCTGCGGGCGGCGTTCGCGCGTAGCTGCAACACCGCGTTCATCCGTCTGGAACAGTCGCTGCCGGACTCCGCGCTGGAGCAGGCCGCGAAGCTGTACGGCTTCGACGGCAGCCAGCCGCTGCCGATCGCAAGCGTCGGCGGCTCCTTCCCGACGCCCAAGGATGCGGTCGAGTCGGCGTCCGCGGCGATTGGGCAGGGCAAGGTGTCCGCGAGCCCGCTGCAGATGGCGAGCGTCGCGGCGGCCGTCGCCAGTGGGACCTGGCGCCAGCCGTTCGTGGCCGGCACCGCGCCCAGGAGCAATGCGTTGCCGCCGGCGGTGGTCGCGCCGCTGCAGGATTTCATGCGCGCGGTGGTCACCGAGGGCACCGCGAACGGGGTGGCCTTCCCCGGCGAGGTGCACGGCAAGACCGGCACGGCCGAGTACAAGGACGGCAACCCGCCGCCGACGCACGGATGGTTCGTGGGCTACCGCGGCACCGTGGCCTTCGCGGTCGTCGTCGAAGACGGCGGCTTCGGAGCGCAGTCGGCGGCGCCGGTCGCGGCCCGTTTCCTCGCGGGCCTCGCCGCCCCCTGACGCCGCCCCCTGACGCCGCAGCCCCGTCGGCCGGTCACAGCGTGCCCGCTGACCGGCCAGCGGGTCAGCGGGGCCCGCGGGTGCCCCGGTCAGCTGCGACCAGGGCGATCTTTCGAGGTTTGTGCGATCAACAAGGCCGTTTCCGGCGTACAAACCTCGAAAGATCGTCGGTGGTCGGTGGTCGGTGGTCGGTGGTCGGTGGTCGGTGGAGACGGGTGAGCGCGATGGTCGTCCGGGCTGCGGTGTTGCGCCGCGGTTGCGACACGGACCTTGACGGCGGCGCGGATGTCGGGGAAGGTAAGCGCATGGTCCCCGGCATCCTCGTACGTGTAGAGCGCGCGTAGGCGAAGCAAGACTCCGCGCGCCGCCCCTCAGTGCCTCCTGGCACGGGGGGTTTTTTTATGCCCGGCGCTACCAACCTGTCACCACCGCGGAATGTCAAGGAAGACGATCAGATGAGCAGAGAGATCACCGGAGCGCAGTCGCTCGTGCTTTCCCTCGAGGCGGTCGGGGCCGACGTGGTCTTCGGCATCCCCGGCGGCGCGATCCTGCCGGCCTACGACCCGCTGTACGACGCCGAACGCCTCCGCCACATCCTGGTCCGCCACGAGCAGGGCGCCGGGCACGCCGCAGAGGGTTACGCCCAGGCGACCGGACGGGTCGGCGTGTGCATCGCGACGTCCGGGCCGGGCGCGACGAATCTGGTCACGCCGATCGCGGACGCCTACATGGACTCGGTACCGATGGTGGCGATCACCGGCCAGGTGCCGAGCGCGGCGATCGGGACGGACGCCTTCCAGGAAGCCGACATCTGCGGCATCACGCTGCCGATCACGAAGCACAACTTCCTCGTCCACTGCGCCGACGACATCCCCCGCACGATCGCCGAGGCTTTCCACCTCGCCGCGACCGGACGTCCCGGGCCGGTCCTGGTCGACCTGCCCAAGGACATCCTGCAGTCGACCACGGCGGTACTGCCGGGCGACATCTGGCCACCCACGCTGGAGCTGCCCGGCTACCGACCGGTCACCCGGCCGCATGCCAAGCAGGTCCGGGAGGCGGCGAAGCTCATCAGCGCCGCCCGCCGCCCAGTCCTGTACGTCGGCGGTGGCGTGCTCAAGGCGCGGGCCGCCGTCGAGCTGCGCACGCTCGCCGAGCTCACCGGCATCCCGGTGGTGACGACGCTGATGGCGCGCGGCGCGTTCCCCGACTCCCATCCCCAGCATCTGGGCATGCCGGGCATGCACGGGTCGGTCGCCGCGGTCACAGCGCTACAGAAGTCAGATCTCCTGATCACTCTGGGTGCCCGTTTTGATGACCGGGTGACCGGGAAACTCGCCTCCTTCGCGCCGAAGGCCGCGGTCATCCATGCAGATATCGATCCGGCCGAAATCGGGAAGAACCGGGTCGCGGACGTGCCGATCGTCGGCGACTGCCGGGAAGTGATCATCGATCTCATCGCCGCGTTGCAGGCGGAGACGCGGCCGGACCTCACCGGTTGGTGGCGCCAGCTCGACGGCTGGCGCCGGACCTACCCGTTGGGTTATGACCGACCGGCGGACGGCTCGATCGCTCCCCAGTACGCCATCGAACGGATCGGGAAGATCGCCGGTCCGGAGGCGCTGTATGTCGCCGGGGTCGGCCAGCATCAGATGTGGGCGGCGCAGTTCATCTCCTACGAGCACCCGTACACCTGGCTCAACTCCGGTGGCCTGGGCACCATGGGCTACGCGGTGCCCGCGGCGATGGGCGCCAAGGTCGGTCGGCCGGACGCCATCGTGTGGGCGATCGACGGCGACGGCTGCTTCCAGATGACAAACCAGGAGTTGGCGACCTGCGCGCTGGAAGGCATCCCGATCAAGGTTGCGATCATCAACAACGGAGCGCTGGGAATGGTCCGCCAATGGCAGACCCTCTTCTACGACAAGCGTTACTCCAACACTGAACTGGGCACGCATCCCGACGCTTCCAACCGACGCTCGCGCCGGGTGCCGGACTTCGTGCGCCTGGCCGAGGCGCTCGGTTGCGTGGGCATGCGGTGTGAGTCGCCGGACGAGGTCGACGCCACGATCGAGAAGGCCATGGCCATCGACGACGCGCCGGTCGTGGTTGATTTCATCGTCCACCAGGATGCGATGGTGTGGCCGATGGTCGCCGCCGGCGCGAGCAATGACGAGATCAGGGTCGCTCGCGACATCGCCCCCGACTTTGACTACGAAGAGCTCTGAGGATCTGAGGAGAGGTCTGGTCAAGGTGACCACGCATACACTGTCGGTGCTGGTGGAGAACAAACCCGGCGTCCTCGCCCGCGTTGCGGGGCTGTTCTCCCGGCGCGGCTTCAACATCGAGTCACTCGCGGTCGGACCGACCGAGCACGATGACGTCTCCCGCATGACGATTGTCGTGGCCGTCGACGAGCTGCCGCTCGAACAGGTCACCAAGCAGCTCAACAAGTTGGTCAACGTCATCAAGATCGTTGAAATGGACCCGGCGGCGTCGGTGCGGCGGGAGCTGGTTCTGATCAAGGTGCGGGCCGACATGTCGGTCCGTTCCCAGGTCCTGGAAACCGTCACGCTGTTCCGTGCGAAGGTGGTCGACGTCGCGCCCGACGCGGTAACGGTGGAGGCCACCGGTACCCGTGACAAGCTCGACGCTCTCATCCGGATGCTCGAACCGTTCGGTATCAGGGAGCTGGTCCAGTCCGGCATGGTCGCCCTCGGTCGAGGTTCCCGGTCGATCACCGATCGCAGTCTGCGCGCTCTCGAGCGCACCGCGTAGCTCACCGCCTTTTCGACGGACAGAAAGAAAAGAGTTGCCCACGATGGCCGAGATCTATTACGACGCCGACGCGTCGCTCGACAACATCAGCAATCGGAAGGTCGCCGTCATCGGGTACGGCAGCCAGGGCCATGCGCACGCCCTCAACCTGCGCGACAGCGGTGTCGACGTCCGGGTCGGTCTGCCTGAGACCAGCCGCAGCCGGGCGAAGGCTGCCGAGCAGGGCCTGCGGGTGCTTACGCCGGCGCAGGCGTCCGCCGAAGCGGATGTGATCATGCTGCTCGCACCCGACACGGCCCACCGCAAGATCTATGCGGAATCCATCGCCCCCAACCTCTCGCCGGGCAAGGCCCTCGCGTTCGGGCATGGTTTCAACATCCGGTACGGCCTGATCGAGCCGCCGGCCGGGGTGGACGTTTTCATGGTCGCCCCGAAAGGCCCCGGGCACCTGGTCCGGCGGACCTTCACCGAGGGTAAGGGTGTTCCGGTGCTGGTCGCGGTGGAGGCTGACGCGTCCCACAGCGCCCTCCCGCTCGCACTGGCATACGCCAAGGCGATCGGCGGCACCCGCGCCGGCGCGCTGCGCACGACCTTCACCGAGGAGACCGAGACCGACCTCTTCGGCGAGCAGGCGGTCCTGTGCGGGGGCGCGAGCGCGCTGGTGCAGGCTGGTTTCGAAACGCTGGTCGAAGCCGGATATCAGCCCGAGGTGGCCTACTTCGAGTGTCTGCACGAGCTGAAGCTGATCGTCGACCTCATGTACGAGGGCGGCATCAGCCAGATGCGGTACTCGATTTCCGACACGGCCGAATACGGCGACGTCACCCGCGGCCCGCGGGTGGTGACCCCGGCGGTAAAGGACGAAATGCGCCGCATCCTCGGTGAAATCCGCGACGGGACGTTCGCCCGTGAGTGGATTGCCGAGGACGACGCGGGACGCCCGCAATTCACCAAGCTTGTCGAGGAGGGCAAGGGCCACCCGATCGAGCAGGTGGGCGCCCGGCTCCGTCCGTTGATGTCCTGGATCGCGACACCCACCGACTGACTGGTGCCGACCGGTGGGGCCTGCACGCGCGGGGACCCCACCGGTCGGTAGGCTGACCGCGCCTGCCGGTACGCCGCGCCGGCGGCCGCAGTCCCCGGAGCATTCAAGGAGCCCTACCGTGCCCGTCGTTCTGGTTGCCGAGGAGCTGTCACCAGCCGGGCTGGAGCTGCTGTCCAGCGAGTTCGAGGTTCGTCACGTCGACGGGGCCGACCGGGCCGCGCTCCTGGACGCGGTAGGCACCGTCGACGCGCTGATCGTGCGAAGCGCGACCAAGGTGGACGCGGAGGTGCTGGCGGCGGCCGGGTCGCTCAAGGTCGTCGCCCGCGCCGGGATCGGGCTGGACAACGTCGATGTCGCGACCGCGACGACCCGCGGGGTCATGGTCGTCAACGCTCCGCTGTCGAACATCGTCAGTGCCGCTGAGCACGCTGTTGCGCTGTTGGTGGCGGTGGCCCGCCGGATTCCCGCGGCGAACGCGGCGCTGCGCGCCGGTGAGTGGAAGCGGTCGAAGTACGTCGGGGTCGAGCTCGCGGACAAGACCGCGGGTGTGGTCGGGCTCGGCCGGATCGGGGTGCTGGTCGCGCAGCGGCTGTCGGCGTTCGGCATGCACATCGTCGCCTATGACCCCTACGTCTCGGTGGCCCGCGCCGCTCAGATGGGCGTGCGCCTGGTCGAGCTCGACGAGTTGCTGCGCACCAGCGACGTCATCACGATCCACCTGCCCAAGACCCCGGAGACGCTCGGTCTCATCGGCAGGGACGAGCTTGAGCGCGTCAAGCCGGGTGTGATCATTGTTAACGACGCCCGCGGCGGGCTCATCGACGAGTCGGCGCTGGCCGACGCCATCCGCGACGGCCGGGTCGGCGGCGCAGGTATCGACGTGTTCGCCACTGAGCCGACCACATCCTCGCCTCTGTTCGACCTCGACAACGTTGTGGTCACTCCGCACCTGGGGGCCTCCACCCAGGAGGCTCAGGACAAGGCCGGCCTCGCGGTCGCCCGGTCGGTGCGCCTGGCCCTCAACGGCGAGTTCGTGCCGGACGCGGTGAACGTGCAGGCAGGCGGGGTGGTGGCTGAGGATGTGCGCCCCGGACTGCCGCTCGCCGAGAAGCTCGGGCAGCTGTTCACCGGCATCGCCGGTGGTCTTGCCGCAGCGATCACCGTCGAGGTCCGTGGCGAGATCGCCGCCTACGACGTGTCGGTCTTGGCGCTCGCCGCCCTCAAGGGGGTGTTCACCGACGTCATCGAGGAGCCGGTCACCTACGTCAACGCCCCGCTCCTGGCCAAGGAGCGGGGGGTCGCCGTCCAGCTTGAGACGTCCGAGGACAGCCCTGACTATCGCAATCTGGTGACGGTGCGCGGGGTGCTGGCGGACGGCACGCCCGTGTCGGTCAGCGGCACGCTCACCGGCCCCCGCCAGGTCGAGAAGGTCACCGCGATCGACGAGTTCGAGGTGGACCTCCGTCCCCAGGCGCACCTGGCGTTCTTCCGCTACTCCGACCGGCCGGGCGTGGTCGGAGCGGTCGGCGCGCTGTTGGGTGAAGCGCAGATCAACATCGCGAGCGCGCAGGTCAGCCGGCGCAAGGCCGGCGGTGAGGCTCTCATGTCGCTCTCCCTCGACGACGCGGTCCCGCACGACATCCTGGTTGAGATCGCAAAGATCATCGGAGCGTCCGCGGCGCGCGCGGTCAGTCTCGGCGACGAGTAGACGAGTAGTAGACGGCCGGTTATTGTTCGACCCCGGGCCGAAGGTAAGGCGCCCGGCCGTACCGTCGGCCGTACAACCTCGGTCGTGACGCCAGCCGTTCGTCCGATCGCATGTCGCAATCCGGGGTGGTGACCTGTTCCCGGGTTCAGCGGCCGTGGTGTGGAAACCGGCGTCACGGGTTTACCGTGAATGCTATGGCTCGGGACGGTTATCAGGATCCGTTCGAGGGGTTGCGCCTCGACGACAGCTTTGTGCGCGGGGCGCGCTTCATCGAGCCGTCTGCCGACGAGCGTGCGGTTACACATGGTGAGGTCCGGCCGGGCCATTGCCGGGTGCAGCCCGCCCATCGTGGCGTCCCCGGTGCCTTCAACCGCTGGATGTGGGCACCGTACTCGCCGCGTGGCCGCCGGGCCACCAGATTTGTGGCACTTGTGACGCTGTTGGCCGGGGTGGCCGGGCTCGGGCTGTTCCTGCTCCGCCACGGTGGCCCACGCACGGCGGTGGTCTCGGCGCCGGCGCCGTCCGCCGGTATTCCGGCCCGGGCACAGGACCGCGCCACGGTCGACGGCCCCGACGCGAGCCCGGCGACGACTCCGGCGACGAGCCCGGCCGGCCCGGTGCCCGGTGGTGGCCAGCGGTTCGGGGTCGACGCGGCCCTGCTGGCCGCTTTGCGCGAGGGCGACTGTCTGCTCTGGACCCCCGATCCGGCTCACGCCGTCGTACCGATACGGGTGTCATGCGACCAGTCGCATGTCGACCAGGTCACCCGGGTCATCAATCTCGCTGGCCCATTCCCCGTCTGGCCCGCCTGGCCGGGTTCGGATGGCCTGGCGACCGCGACCCTGACCAACTGCCCGGACGCCGCGCGCAACCTTCTCGGCAGCACCGGGATGGCCACGGACATGAAGATTGCATCGATCTATCCGGAGGAGGCGGAATGGCTGGCCGGCGCGCACGGCCTTGTCTGTACGATCCGGCCGGACGATCTGCGGCCGCGGGTGGGTCCAGTACGAGCCGTGGGCGTGTCTGCCTGATGAGGGAGTAAGCTCAGCGCGCCATGTATGCGCGTCTGCTTCTTAGCTGCCGCGGCGGGGCCTGAGACAGGTCGGCTTCCTCGCCGCGGAGTTCGGTGTGCGCCGGCCACCGCAGGCTTTTCTTCCGGAAGCAGGAGCAGCAGCGCAGTGACTACCTCTCAGCAGTCTTCGGGCATGCCCATCGACAAGTACCGGCCGTTCCCACCGGTGGATCTGGCCGACCGCACCTGGCCCGCCCGCACGATCACCCACGCACCCCGGTGGTGCAGCGTGGACCTGCGAGACGGCAACCAGGCACTGATCGACCCGATGACGCCCGCGCGCAAGATGCAGATGTTCACGCTGCTGGTCCAGATGGGCTACAAGGAGATCGAGGTCGGCTTCCCCGCCGCGAGCCAGACGGACTTCGACTTCATCCGTCAGCTGGTCGAGGGCGGTCACATCCCCCCTGACGTCACCATCCAGGTACTGACCCAGGCCCGTGAGGAACTGATCGAGCGGACGATCACGTCGCTGATCGGGGCACCCCGGGTCCTGGTGCATCTGTACAACTCGACCTCGACGCTGCAACGGCGCGTCGTGTTCGGGCTCGATCGCGAGGGCGTCACCGACATCGCCGTTCAGGGCGCGCAGTGGTGTGCCCGTTACGCGGACAAACTCCTGGGCGCAAGCGACGTCCGCTGGCAGTACAGCCCGGAGTCGTTCACCGGAACAGAGCTGGAGTACGCCCTTGAGGTGTGCGAGGCGGTCATGGACGTCTGGCAGCCGACGCCGGACCGGCCGGTGGTGCTGAACCTGCCCGCGACGGTCGAGATGTCCACGCCCAACGTCTACGCCGACCAGATCGAGTGGATGGCGCGCAACCTGACCCGCCGGGACCAGGTCGTGCTGTCCCTGCATCCGCACAACGATCGTGGCTGTGCCGTGGCCGCCGCGGAGCTCGGGGTCATGGCCGGCGCCGACCGGATCGAGGGGTGTCTGTTCGGGAACGGCGAACGCACCGGCAACGTCTGCCTGGTGACGCTCGGGTTGAACCTGTTCTCCCAGGGAATCGACCCCGAAATCGACTTCCGTGACATCGACGAGATCCGCCGCAGCGTCGAGTACTGCAACCAGATTCCGGTGCATCCCCGGCACCCCTACGGCGGTGACCTCGTCTATACCGCATTCTCCGGTTCGCATCAGGACGCCATCAAGAAGGGCTTCGAGGCGATGGACCGGACCGGGCAGCGGCGCTGGGAGGTGCCCTACCTGCCCATCGACCCGATGGACGTGGGTCGGTCATACGAGGCTGTCATCCGGGTGAACAGCCAGTCGGGTAAGGGTGGCGTCGCCTATCTGCTGAAGGCCGAGCATTCGCTGGACCTGCCGCGCCGGCTGCAGATCGAGTTCTCCCAGGTCGTTCAGCGCCACACCGACGGCGCCGGTGGCGAGGTCACCGGCAGTCAGCTGTGGGAGATCTTCTCGCGCGAGTACTTCCTCGCCGGTGACGCCG
>NZ_CAUVXO010000013.1:7843-8608 GCF_963555865.1 Protofrankia sp. Cr1 | reverse complement strand
ACCACCGCGGCGCACGGTGAACGCGACGAGGTGAACGTCTCGGTGCGCATCCACGGCGGTGAAGAGGTCATCAGCGGTGCCGGCAACGGTCCGATCGACGCGTTCGTGACCGCTCTCGCCGAACGGGACATCCGGGTTCGGGTGCTGGATTACCACGAGCACGCCCTGGGCTCGGGTGCCGACGCCCGCGCTGCCGCCTATCTGGAGGTGGCTGTCGGGGATGCGGCTGCGGGGGAGAGGGTGTACTGGGGCGTCGGGATCGACCCCAACATCGTCACAGCCTCGCTGCGGGCGGTGGTGAGCGCGGTCAACCGGGCCGCGCGGGTCCGGCGTATCGTCACCGGACCCTGAACGGCACGTCTGCGGATTCGGGCTGCGATGTCTGCGTGGGCGCCTGCGTGGGTTGCCGCGGAATCAGACCCGCCGCCGTCCGCGGGTTCGGATACGGCCCGGCCAGCTCGGCGAGGCGCAGGAGCAGGCGCTCGACCCGGACCAGGCCGACGGGGCGCCCCATCTCGGTGACGACGACAACCGGGTCGAAGCGGTGGTCCGGCGTGCGGTTCATCGCGCGGCGGGCCACCTCGGCGACATGTTCGTCGGGCCGGGCGTACATGCTGGCCGCGACACCAGGGGTGAGCGCGGTGCCGGTGCGCCAGTCGTTGCAGCTGCCGGCACCAGCACCCGCCCCGGCGGCGCCGATTCGGGGCCGGGACGCCACGTCGAGCCGGCGGGTGGCCGGCGGTGGAACACCGCGGGTCGCCGCCG
>NZ_CAUVXO010000013.1:6337-7153 GCF_963555865.1 Protofrankia sp. Cr1 | reverse complement strand
GGGGGACGCGGGGCACCGGTACCCGCTCGAGCAGGCTGCCCACGCCGTCGCCGCGCGCAGTGCGCTGGGCGAGCAGCCGGATGCGCCGGGATATCGCCGGGTCGAGGCGTTGCCAGGTCGCCGCCGGCCGGCCGAGATGCCATCCCTGCCCGAACGGGATGCCGAGCCCCACGAGCATCGCCAGCTCCTCGTCACCTTCGACTCCCTCGGCGATCACCCAGGCGTCGAGCCGGCTGGCGAAGACGTTGACGAGCTCGGTCAACGTCCGCCTGACCTGGTCGACGTTGGCGCGGGCGACGAGATCCCGATCGAGTTTGACCAGCTCGGGGCGGATCCGCGCGAGCTGACGCAGGCCCGCGTAGCCGGACCCGACGTCGTCCATGGCGATGAAACCGCCGCGGGCGCGCAACGCCTGGGTGGTGGCGATGATCTCGGGTGCCTGCTCGGTGCTGACCGCCTCGTTGAGTTCCATGACCAGCCCGCTCAGGTCGGCGTCGAGCCAGACCTCGGCAACGTCCGGGGTGGTCAGCAGATGCGGCATGACATTGACGGCGAGAAAGCAGTTGGGTGGGAGCCGGTCGCGCGCCGCGAGCGCCTCCCGGAGAACCCTGGCCTCGAACCGTGCGGCGACCCCGGCCCGATCGGCGGCGGCGAACCACAGGTCGGGCGATGGCGCCGCGCTCGCTCCGAACCGCGCGAGCGCCTCGTAACCGGCGATGACACCGCGACGGAGGTCGACGATCGGCTGGAAGACGACCCGCGGCTGACCGGGATCGGCCAGGGCCCGGCGCAGCGCGTCGGACCAGCCGCCTGTGC